>CAYFVR010000064.1:0-10139 GCA_964346545.1 uncultured Desulfobacterales bacterium
GCAACCATATATTTTATCCATTCTATGCCTTCCGAAAATATTTCTGAATATTTTTAAACGCCCAAGCAATAAGGCTCTTTCTCTCTACTTCATCAATTGAGAATTTCCAATCTACCAAGCATTCGAGGCGTCGTTTGGCATATCTCTGCGCCTGAATCGCTCTCGCGCGCTCCGCCTTTTCGCTCGACAATGCCGTTTCTCTCAGATTTTTTAGGAGTTCCTGATGTTCTACGACTACATGTCCATCATCATCCACCGATTCTTTCACCAACGAGAAAAGTTGCGGACCAAAGTCGTCGATTTTATCTCTTTCCAGCGACAGGCTCGTAAACCGGGTTCGTTTTCCCCTTGCCCGCACAATATGCTCGGCGTAGGTGCAATCCTTGGAAAGATCGGGGGCCGTCACACCCCTCACTTGATCCCTTCGGAAATACTCTGTATTTGAACTGGTCATATCATCCTTCAATCTTGTGAATATGCGGCTTGTTTTATGACCAACGGGCGAATTCGACAGCGGGTCAAGCGAATGACCGCTTCGATCGCCCCGATATACTCATTCATGCTCAAAGGCGATCCGTTCCAGGGAAGCCAGCTTCTCCCGCAACCGCCTCATCGTTTCAACCTCTCCCTCCCATTCCAGGAGTTCCATGTCGTCCACCCGGACGTACAGGGCGTCGTCGAGCTTTCCGAACTGTTTCTCGTAAACCGCGATTTTTTCCTCAATTTTTCCGATCTGTTTCTCAAGAACCACGGCTTCCCGGTCCACCAGGGAACGAATCTTTCGCAACGTCCAGTCGTCCCCATTTTGGGCAATTACACGGGTCATGGTGCTTTCCGATCGTTACGAGCGCCATTCGGCGGTTCCCAAGGAGGGATGGCGGTTCCACGCCGTAGTCTGAATTTTTAGGCAAATTCAGACAATCATCAGAGCCGGCAATTGTTCGGCCAACATCCCCTCCGAAAATAACACCATTTCCCGGATTTTTCCAGTCAAGCACACCGAAGCATTGATCGGATTTCCATCGATTTCCTCATTTACCCTATCGGCAATCTCCTCAATCGCGGTCCGAGTCCTGGACCTGCGGATGGTCCAACGCCCCACTACGCCAAGATGCTGCGGATGTGGCGGGAGCGCTTTTTCGAAAATCTGGCGGCGGTGCGGAAGCTGGGGTTTTCCGACACCTTCATCCGGATGTGGGAGTTTTATTTGTGCTACTGCGAGGGCAGCTTCCGGGAACGCCACATCGGCAACGTCCAGGCAATTTACGCCCATCCCCGAAACCCGAACCCGCCGACTCTTCCTCCGCCGCAATCCCGCGAAATCTTCGACGCCCCCCCTGTCGCGGGAAAAGGGGTGACCGCCGCGCCCGAATTATGGTAGTATTCTCAACAACGCCGGCGACGCCCCCTTCCGGACGCCGTCGGCCCAACGAGACGATCGGGGCCGCGTCGATGTTCGTTCTTGTTTTTTCGGCCAACCTGCTCTGGGGCGGATGCGCCACCTATTGCTTCTATCGGGCCTGGATGGCCTTTCTGGGGGTTCTCGCCTGCGCCATCGGCCTGCTCCGCCGCCAAGTTCATCCCGCCGTGCTGCTGCGGTTTTTCTACGATCAGACCGTGGACCTGATTCTCCACGGCCTGGGGCTCGCCCTGCTGTTCGCCTTCTTCTGGACCCGCCTCTCCCTGGGCCGCACGCCTCCGGAAACCCTCGCTTTTCTCCTGACCGCCACCACGGTCATGCTCATCGTCCTCCCCCGCATTCCCGGTCGAATCGACCAAATCTGGGAAACCACCAACCTGCCGAAATAGGTTCTCGCGTTCGAACCCAATACCATTTTTGGGGATTTCAAATGGGCAATCGCGCCGGATCGACCAAGGGCGCATGCGATACGCCCCCACAATTTTTCCGGCAGATGAACGGTATTGCGCCCAAGCCCCAAATCGCGGCGAAAATAAAAAACGGCCGCCCCCCGCGAACCATCTCGCGGGGGGCGGCCGTTTTAACTTCGCCGAAGCCGGCCTTCGTTCAGCGTCGGCTGCCCGGCGACAGCTGCAAATGCTCGCGCATGTGGCGCTCGGCCTCGAAGAACTCCTCCACCTCGGTGTAGTAGTAGGCGTTGGCGTTGATGTCGTGCTCTTCGATGAAGTCGGCCATGGGCTTCAGGGTGTCGGTTTTCAACCCCATGGGCCCCAGGACGAAGAGGAAGAGGCAGATGCCGGCCACGGCCGCCAGAATGATCCCCCAACTCCTCCAGTCCACCGGGCCCTTGCCCGACGGAAGATGGCAATGGGTCGGAAAACAGCGCGCGTTTCCGCCCATGATCAGATCCTCGCCGTGATTTCGGGGAACACCTTGTAGAACATGATGTAGGCCATGGTCAGGGTCAGGATCAGGTTGAAGCTCTGGCCGCAGAAGTAGAGAATCAGCGGCTTGCCGCCCTTGAAGTAGCCCTTCAGCTCGCGGAAATCGGTGGCCAGGCCGATGCTGACGAAGGCCAGGCAGAAGAACCAGCCCCGCAGGTTCTTGGTGAGCCCGCTGAGAACGCCCTGGTCGATCAGGGTGTAGCCGGCGTCCGGACCCAGAGAGGCGTAGATGGAGGAAAAGATGATGGACGCGCCGATGAAGCCGATGACGAACTTGGGAAACCGGTGCCAAATCTCCATGGCGCCGACCTTCTGGCCGGGTTCGCACTCGACCCGGGCGCACCAATACACGGCCACGCAAAAGGCGATGACCCCGATGAGGACGTTCTGAATCATCTTGATGGTGGCGGCGGTGTAAAGCGCCCGTTCGCCCAGGAAGGCGCCGGCCGCGGCCACGGCGCCGGTGGCGTCGATGGTGCCGCCCATCCATGCCCCGCCCAGCACTTCGGGCATGCCCACTGCCTTGATGAAGGCCGGCATGACGATCATCATGATGGAGGTGAAGACCAGGCTGAGCCCCACCGCCAGGGTCAGCTCCTCCTTTTTGGCCCGGCAGGCCGAGGCGGTGGCGATGGCGGCGGAGACGCCGCAGACCGACATGTCGGCGGAAATGACCATGTTCATGGTTTTGGACGGAATCTTGAGCACCTTCTGGCCGAAGAGGTAGGTGCTGACCAGAACGATGGGCGTCACGATCCAGGCCACGAAAATGCCCGGCACGCCGATGGACAGAATTTTGCCGAACAGAATCTCCGCGCCCAGCAGCACCAGCCCGGTTTTGATATAGTACTCGGTCTGCACCGCCGGCTTCACCCATTCGGGGGTGCCGACGGTGTTGGAAATGAGCAGCGCCATGGCGATGGCCCAGGCGGCGTAGCCGATGCCGTAGGTCTTGGCCACGGTCTGGCCGGAAAGCACGAAGGCCAGAATGGCCAGCAAAAACACGAAAACGAAGCCCTTGGCGAAGGCGGAAAAGGAATGGCCCATCACCTTCATCCCCACGCCGAACAGCAGTACGAACAACAAGCCCAGTCCGATCATGTGGCCGATTTGATTGTACGGTTTCGCGGTGGCCTTCTTTTTGGCCGAGGAGGCCCGGGCCTTGGCGGCCTGCCAGGCGGAAACGGCCTCTTGGGCCTCGGCGTTCAAGGCCGGATCTTCGTAGCCCGCCGCCGCCGCGGCCGCCTGACGGGCCTTGGCCGTCTCCAGCGCCGCGGCCGCTTCGGCCCTGGCCGCTTCATGTTTGGGCGCCGCCGCCGCGTTCTGGGCGTCCACTTCCGACGAACTTTTCATGAAGGCGTGGATCGGATTGTTGGACCAGTTGCGCGGCTTTTTGGTGAACACGGTCAAAAAGCTTCCGAATCCGCCGTCCCGGGCCTTCAGCGAATCCTTGGCCGCCGAAGCCTGATGCCATTCCACGGTTTTGAAAGGCGCCTCGGCCTCCTCCCGCGCCATCACGGCGTTGGATTCCGCGATCTCCGATTCCAAATTCTGGGGGGCGTTGTTGAAAAAAACCACCAGCCCGAAGACCAGGATCAGGAAACCCAACCAAATGGCCCAGTAATCTTCTTTTTTCCACAGATCGGAGATGCGGGTTTTGGCGACGTCGATGACCACATCTTCCCGTTGCGCTGTTTGTCCGTCCGCTTGACTCATGAGATGTTTCCTCGCATGTTGGTGGATTAAACAAAACCGTTCCCGGCCGAAAAAGCCATTCCCCTCCCGAGCCGACGAAAACGGGGATCATTCGTTTCCCCCTCCGGTAAGCATAAAATATGCCAAATTCACCATATCGAGAAGCCTTATGATTTTTCCCATGAATTTTCAGGCGATTATGCCAAACAATTCAAACCGAAGCCCGTCCGCCGAAACCGCCTTCCAGCCCATGGGAAGCGCCTCCCCAAGGAGGCGCCGCCTACTCCGGGAGGCGCTTCCCGCCGGATATCCTCCCCGTTCGGCACGGCGTTCGTCCTTCGCGCCCGCCGGCACGCAATTTGCTATGGAAACGTCATGAACAAATATGTGAAAAGCCATTTTCCGATGGAACGGACGGAAAAGACCGAAAACCCGGCGCCGGAAGGCGCCCCGACCCGCCGACGCAACCTCGGGCTGCAACTGGAGTTTCAACTGGCCCTTGGCGCACTGTTTCTCCTGTTTTCCCTGGTGGCCGCCGCGCTGATTTACACCCACGAAAAACGGCAGCTGGAGGAGAACGCCCTGCGCAAGTCCCACCTGGTGATGGCGGCGGTGGAATCGACCCGGGCCTACGTTCGGGAGACCCTGCGGCCCCGCATGTACGCGGAGCTGGGTTCCGACGGCTTCATGCTGGAAGCCATGTCCACCAGCTACATCACCCGGGCGGTGATGGACCGGTTCAAAGAGGTGCTCCCGGAATACCGGTACCGCCGGGTGGCGATGAACGCCCGCAACCCGGTTTCCGAGCCGACCCCTTCGGAGCTGAACCTGATCCGCTTTTTTCACGATCATCCCGAGTCCGACCGGTGGCGGGGCATGAGAACCGTCCAGGGCGACGTGGCCTTCGTCCACGCCCGGCCGGTGCGGATGGGGGAATCCTGCCTGGCCTGCCACGGCGCCGTTTCGGACGCGCCGACGCCGATGGTGGCGCAGTACGGCGCGGAGCGGGGATTTGGCTACCACGAAAACCAGCTCGCCGGGGTCATGGCGGTCAGCATCCCCGTCCGGCTCGCCCTGGAACAAATTCGGAGCCGGGCCCTGTCGGTCTTTTGGGTCACCTTCCTGCTGCTTTTGTTCCTCTACGTGCTCATCCTTTTTCTGTTCAACCGCATGGTCATCCGAAGCCTGCGCGGCCTGCTGGCCATTTTTCATCAGGGACTGGTGGGCGAGGAAGAAGAACGACTGCTGGAAACGGCTTCGGAAAAGGTGGAAATCGACGAGCTGGCCGACGCGGCCCAGGACCTGACGCATCACCTTGCGGCGGCCCGGGAAAAGGTGGCCCGCCACGCCGAGGAAATGGAGCGGCGCGTGGCCGATCGGACCCGGGAGCTGGAAATTTCCCAAACCCGGCTGCGGGAAAAGGTGAAAAACCGCAATCGGGAGTTGGACACCCTGAACCGCATCGCCGAACGCATCACCCGGTCGCCGCGGCTGGAGGAAATCCTTCCGGAGGTGCTGGATCAAACCCTTCGGCTGATCCCCGCCGACGGCGCGGCGATCTATCTGCTGACGGGCGAAGGCGAATCCCGCGCGTTGAATCTGGAATGCCGCCGCAACGCGGAAAAACTGAATTCCGCCGTCTCCGTTCGGGCGGACGACCCGCCGGGCGAAGTGCCGGCCAGCCTTCCGGAAGCCCTGCGAATCGCCGCGGGCGGGACCATGAGCCAGTTCGCCTGCAAGCGCAACCGAAACTGTCTCAACGTGCCGCTGATCTGCCGCGACCGGGTCTTGGGCGTGATGACCTTCGTGGGCATGGACGCCCTGGACCCGCCGGAGGAACGGAACGCCCTCTTGCTGTCCATCGGCCGGCAGATCGGGGTGGCCGTGGAAAGCCTCCAAAACATGAGCGCCGTGGTGCAGACCAAAGAGGTGCTCCAGTCGGTGTTCGACGGCATTCCGGACATCATGGTGCTGCTGGATCGGGACTTGCGGGTCCGAATGGTCAACCGGGCTTTCCTGAAGCGGCACGGCGGCGCCCGGGAAACCACCCTGGACCAGGTCTGCGGCGCGCTGGACGGGAGCTGCGAATGTCCCCTGGCGAGCCGACAATTGGCCGGCGCGCTGGAAACCCGGCGGGAAACCCGGGAGGAAATCCACACCGAGGCCGGGGAGATTTTCCGGGTTTATCACTACCCGATTATGGACGAGGTCGGAGAAATCTGGGGCGTGCTCCGCTACGCCAAGGACATCACCCTGGAAAAGCAGGTGGAACAGCGGATTCAGCAGACCGAAAAGCTGGCCGCCCTGGGCCAGCTCGGCGCCGGGGTTGCCCACGAAATCAACAATCCCATGGGCATCATCCTCTGCTACACCGATCTGATCCGGCGGCAGCTGGCCAACGCCGATCCCGTTGAACCCGCCCCGATCCAACAGGATCTGGCCGTCATCGAAAAACAGGCCAAAACCTGCCAGCGCATCGTCGCCGATCTGCTCAATTTCGCCCGAGGCCGGGCGGCGGAGCGCCGGATGGAAAACGTCAACAAGGCGGTGTCGGAAGTGGCGGACATGGTTCGTCATCAGTTCCACAATCGGGGCGCGGAGCTGAGGCTGACCCTGAACGAAGCGGTCCCGCCCGCGCCCATGGATCTCGACCGGATGAAGCAGGTCTTTTTGAACCTGATGATGAACGCCCAGCAGGCCATCGGAGACGCCGGCGGAACGATTCATGTGGAAACCGGATGGGCCTGCACCGATCGTCGGCGGGGCGATTGCGCCGCCGGAGAGGAAGTGGTGGAAATCACGGTATCGGACGACGGGGACGGCATCCCCCCCGCCGTGGTGGAAAAAATTTTCGATCCGTTTTTCAGCACGAAGCAGACCGGCGAGGGCACGGGCCTGGGCCTTTCGGTGAGCTACGGCATCGTCAAGGATCACGGCGGCGGGATCGGGGTGGAATCCGAAGCGGGGAAAGGCAGCCGGTTCACCGTCCGCCTTCCGGTTTCGCCGCCCGAGGGAGGGACGCCATGAACGTGGAACGGACCCCGGAAAGATTGATGATCGTGGACGACGAGGCGGACATGCTGGAGGGGCTGCGGCGGCTGTTGGGATACGAAATGGCGGACCTCCGGATCGAGACCTTCACCGATCCCCGTCGGGCCCTCGAAGCGGCCCGGGAACGGCCGCCGGACCTGGTTCTGCTGGACGTGCGAATGCCGGAAATGGACGGCGTCACGGCGCTCAAAACGCTGAAGCGGGACGATCCGTCCGCGACCTGCATCATGCTGACCGCCCACGGCACCATCGAACTGGCGGTGGAGGCCATCAAGGCCGGGGCCTACGATTTTCTGACCAAGCCGTTCGAGACCGACGCGCTGGTCCACGCCCTGAACCAGGGGCTGGAGCGCAACCGGCTCATCCGGGAAAACCGCAATCTGCGGGGGCGGCTCGAAGAATCGGATTTTCGGGGGATGATCGGCCGGAGCCCGGCCATGGGGCGTCTGTTCGACCGGCTTCGGGTCGCCGCCCGGTCGGACTACGGCGTGCTGATCCGGGGCGAAAGCGGCACCGGCAAGGAGCTGGCGGCCCGGGCCCTCCACGACGAAAGCCGGCGGAACGACCGGGCCTTCGTGACGGTCAACTGTCCGGCCATCCCCGAGGCGCTGCTGGAAAGCGAGCTGTTCGGCCATCGGCGGGGCGGCTTTACCGGGGCGGATCGGGACCGCCGAGGCATGTTCGAGGAGGCCGACGGCGGCACCCTGTTCCTGGACGAGATCGCCGACATCCCGGTGACCACCCAGACCAAGCTGCTGCGGGCGCTTCAGGAGGGGGAAATCAAGCCGGTGGGGGCGGACAAGGCCAAAACGGTGGACGTGCGCATCGTGGCCGCCACCAACCAGGACCTGGAGGAAAAAATCCGGAGCCGGGCCTTCCGGGAGGATCTGTTCTACCGTCTCAACGTGGTGACGCTGCACACGCCGGCGCTGCGGGAGGCCCCGGAGGACGTCCCGCTGCTGGCCCGCCACTTCGTCCGGATCGCCGGCGAGGAGCTGAACCTGCCGACGCGGCGGTTTTCCGCGGAGGCGTTGCGGCTGTTGTCCCGATTTCCGTGGCCGGGAAACGTGCGACAGCTCCAAAACGTGGTGCGGCAGGCGGTGATGTTTTCCCCGAACGAGGAGATTTCCGCCGGGGAGGTGGCTGGCCTTTTGCCGGAGGACGACGCGCCGGGGCTTCATTCCGAGGGGGCGCCGGCGCTTTCGGCGGGAAACGGGGAGGTGGCGCTTTACCGGGAGGCCAAGGCGCGGGTGGTGGACCGGTTCACCTGGGAATACATCGAAGACCTGCTCCGAAAAACCGACGGCAACGTGACCCGGGGCGCGGAACTCTCCGGGTTGGGCCGCGCTTCCCTCCAAAAAATTATGAAGCGGTTGGATATTCAGTCGGAGGATTTTCGGGGGGAGTGAGGGAGGGGCGGTTTGGGTTTGGCTGGTTCTTCTGAAAGCGATGAAAAGATGGTGTTATTCAGTCTGGAGAGGAATTTGGGGACATACTTTTCAGCAAAACGTTTGAAGGGCGTATGGCCTACGCCCTTGACCAAGCGGGCACGATCGGGCTTTTAAGGAATCCATTGAAATTGGGGGACGATGCACCGGAAAACAAAGAGAAGGCCAAAGGAAAAACAGGCCGTCGGCCCAATCAAGTAGCGTTAGTGGCCGTGGAAGAATTCCCTTTCGTTTCACCTCCCGGTTGATCATTCCCCGAGGCCAACGGCTTTTGCGAGGAGATCAGATAATCAATATATCGATCGGAATCATGACCGAATTTCTCGGAAATGGCCTTCCGAATTTTTCGGATGTCCTGAATGATGGGCGGATTTTCAATCATAAAAATCTCCAATCAACTGGTTTGGGGTTACCAAGGCTGGAACAAATAAGCCCAAGGTCGTATTGCAAAGACGAATTCGATTGAATTTATTCGGATTGGCAATGTGCTTGCAGTTCCAAGTCAAAAGGTAATCACATTTGTGAAAAGAAGCCAAGGCAAGGTGAAGGGCGTCCCCAAGAGGGTTCTGGGGCATAATCCCTTGTTGAACGTAAACCCGGACAATCTGACGGACTTCCTCTTCGATTGAAAGCTCGGGGATTCCTGTGACGAGCTTCATCGCTTCATCTGAATGAGGATAATCCGGATGGGAAAGTTCATCGATCACTGCTCGGCTGATTGCCAAGTCGTAATTCTGCCGTAAATCGTCCCACCAAATTCGCGTCCATTGATTCTGTGCCGCAGATATCACATCGGAACGATTATCAAGATAGGCACCGATGATGGACGTTTCAACGTAAACCTTCTCAAGCATGTTACTCCAAACCCTTGAAAATAAATTTTATTTAGCTGAACCGGCGTCTTCCCGTCCGCCCCGGTTCCGCCATCCTTTCCTTAGCCTTGCGGGAAATGAGGCCCCGTGTCAATCCCCCCGAGCAGGAAACTACCCAACCTTTGAAATATTTCCAAAAAAATCCGGTGCCCCACCTCCCATGAACCGACGAGCGGCGCTCGCCGTTCCGCTGCTCGGCTGGAAACAGCCGACGAGTACAACTCGTCGCTCCCGGGAACGGGTATCCCCCCTCAATTCGCCCGGCACCGATCCCCGGAATCCCCCGAAGAAGCCCCGATTTCCTTTTCCTCCGTCGGACACGCCCCCGGCCCCACCGAAAAGGAATCCTGGAAAATCCGCAGCAGCTTGAGGTTTTGGCGGGAGGACGCAAATCCGCGATCTGCTCGTCCAGAAATCCCTTGTGGTTGTTCCCGATATGGTCCCGGGCCCGGGCCACGATGTCCCGGTAGCCGTCCGACAGCTTCTGGAGCCGCCGCACCGTCTGGGCGTACCGGAAGGAAACCCCCGACTCCTCCCGCTGGATCAGCCGCAGCGTTTTGAAAATATTGGCGATGATGATGTTGATCCAGCGCTGGACCTGGCGCACTTTTTTGCGCTGCCGCCGCAGCTCCGAAATGTCCCGGTCGAACAGCGCTTCAAAGGTGCAATGCAGGGATTCCCGGATTTCGTGGAGCAGCCGGCCGGTGTG
>CAYFVR010000064.1:10239-20313 GCA_964346545.1 uncultured Desulfobacterales bacterium
GTGCTCGAAGGTCTGGCAGATGGCGGTGGGCGCGTCCTCCGGGTCGGTCAGATTGAAAACCCGGATCGGCTCGGGAAACAGGCCCCGGACCATGTCCAGGAAGCCGACGACCCGCCGCACGATGATCCGGGACAGGAACATCGATTCAAACCGCTCCATCCCCTCGTCCTGTTTTCCCAGGTTGATTTCGGTTTCCGTCACCGATCGGGCCTTCCGCGACAGCCAGAGGGTGGCCACCATCAGCGCGCCGGCGATGACCAACAGCGGCGTTTGGGAGCGCACCTCGCCGCCCAGGGAGGATTCCGGAAGGATCGGGCCGCGACGCCCCCCCGGCGAACGCGGCGGGCCATGGGTAGCCCACCGGCGTTTTTCTGTCAAGGCGGGCGGATGACGACGCGGGAGGACGGATTCATTCGGGATTCAAAAGAAAATGCGCGGAAACGTTCCCGGAACCTCCGGAACGGCCCGATCCGAGCCAACGCGGACGAAGCGGAAGGTGGGCATTCGGGACTAAATTTTTTTGATCCGGAGGCGTCCGCCCAACCCAAGGAAACGCTTTCGAATTCTCCGCATCCCCCCTTCGCGTTCGCCGGAATACCCCCGATCCCCCATTGCAATCGGGCGAGTTCTACGATACAAGCTCCTCCCATGCCCGGGGCCGTCCTCCCCGGATAAAAGCCACGCAACAAATTGATATCATAAGCTAAATTATCGACAACCATCGGCGGAACGACTTCCTCCGGAGCCGATTTTTCCGTTCGCCCCATCCCTCTCGACCCCCCGTCGCTCCGACGGAACACCCCCTGCGCGAGGATCTTTCATGGACCAGATGAAACGCATCCATTTGGACGAGCTGCCGGAAACCTGCCGACGGGACATCCGCCGCTTTTTCCAGAAGCCCCACTGGGACGCGGAATCCAATCCGGGGGGTTGCCCCGAGTTGTACCGAAACCCGGAAGACTACATCATTTTGGCCAGCCGCGCCGGGGCGGAGCCCCGGGCCGACGGATGGCAGGCCTCGTTTCTCCACAAATCCGACGTCGAAACCTTTCAATCCTACCACCCCGATTTCCGGACGGCCTACCTTCGGGTGACCGGCGTGGGCGGGCGGCTCCGGTGCCGCACCGCGCCGGTCTGGAATCCGATGCCCCCGGAACCCCGGGCCCACGAGGGAGGAAACCGATGAAATTTTCCGAAGCCCGCATGGGGCGCGTGTTCGTGATTCGGCTGGAAGACGGCGACGTGGTGCACGAATGCATCGAGAATTTCGCCCGGGAGCAAGGCGTGCGCGCGGCCGCCATGGTGATCGTCGGCGGGGCGGACGGGGGCAGCCGCCTGGTGGTGGGGCCGAAAGACGGTCGGGAATCGCCGGTGACGCCCATGGTGCGGGAACTGGACGACGTTCACGAAATTGCGGGAACCGGCACGTTGTTTCCGGACGAGGATGGAAATCCGCTGCTGCACATGCACATGGCCTGCGGCAGGGATGCCGAAGCCCGCGTGGGCTGCATCCGGGAAGGCGTGCGCGTTTGGCAGGTGATGGAAGTGGCGATGTGGGAAATCGCCGAAACCTCGGCGGTTCGGGCCATGGATCCGACGGTGGGGCTGAAGCTCTTGCGGCCCTGATGGTCCGGCGATTTTCAGATGGACAATCGTGCCGAATTGACCAAGGGCGTATGCGATACGCCCCTACACCTTTTCGGCAAGATGGACGGTATGGCCGTTGGACGACCCGAGAAAACCGAAAACGGGAGAAAGAACATGCCGCGAATGCTGGGCATGGCATTGGTGCTGGCGTTGGCGACGGGCTGCATCGCCCAGGAAAACAAAGGCCATTTCAAGGAATTTCAGTGGGACAACCGGCTGCTGCTGGTGTTCACCCGGCCCGGCGCGCCCGTAGGTTTTGAAGAGCGTGTGGTGGACCACTTCGACAAGCTGGAGGCGGAACTGGAAGATCGCGACATGCTATATTTCATTATTCCGCCAACCGGCAGCGCCGTCCGCTCCAACTGGAAACGCGCCGACGAATTCGACTACGACGCCATCCGCGAAAAGTATAATCCGGCCGGCGAGCAGTTCACGATCATCGTCGTCGGCAAGGACAGCGGCATCAAATACCGCCGCGAAGACCAGTTCGACCTTGCGGAAATCTTCACCCTGATCGACGGCATGCCCATGCGGCGGCGGGAGCTGAAGGTGAAGGAGCGGCGACCGCGCCTGGATTGACGCGGCGGCGGGACGGGGTTGGCGGTGGAAGCGGAATGGCCGGAAAAAATTCCCGCCGCTCCCGCGGAAAATCGCAAGCGTCCGCAACACCGCCAACCGAGCCTGCGGGGGCCCGGACGGGCGGCGCGACAACCGCGACGCCGGCCAGTCCGGATTCCGGGCGCTATTTGTAGTAGACCAGCGCCTCCCGGAAGGCTTCATTCAGCCCGCCGATGGCATCCTCCATCGACTTTCGCCGCTCGCTCCACTCCGACTTGCCGGCTTCACGCATTCCCTGGAGCCGAGACTCCACTTCCTGCTGTTTTTCCATCACCTTTTCAAAATGATGGACGCCCGACGCGCCGCCGCCCGCGTCATCCGACGTAAGCTTCCCCCGGATGTCCTTCATGCGCCGGCTCCAGCCGTCCAGATATTCCGCCATCTGATCGATGTAGGCTTGGCGGCCCTCCGCCGCCTGGGGCCGGGTCAGCTCCGTCTTGAGATCGTCCACCCGCTGGCTCCAGCTCTTCAAATGCTCCGCCATCTGTTCCAAATACCACTGCGTTTCACTCATGGTGCGTCCTCCTCTGGTGTCGAGGTTCCAGACTCTTGTCCGTTTTTCCCTCCAAACCTACCGGGATCACAGATAAATTTGAAATAAGGAAAACCCTGTATTCCCCGCCCGGATGACCATTAGCCGGAAAGCCCCCGCCCTCTCCCCTTCTGGAGGTTCCGGTCGAAAGTCCCGGGACGGGCCGGGCAAGTAGGGGATCGACGGGCCTCGGAATACAGGTTTCGCCTTATTTCGCCCCCTCTCTTCGCCTGCCATCATCTTCGGCATGATCTGGACATTCTCCCGCGACACGACAACCTGCGACGCTCCAATCGGCTCCGTTCCGCCGCCGGCGCTTCCCGAGGAGACCGACCGATGAAAGACGCGCCCCGAAATTCGTCCGACGCCAAGCGCCGGGAGGGCACGGTGCGATCGATCCGCGGCGGCGTGGTGGACGTTCGATTTCCGGCCAGACTTCCGCCGATCCACACCTTGATCGAGGCCGGCGAGGCGGTGCTGGAAGTCATCACCCACGTCTCCGACGACACCGTCCGCTGCATCGGCCTCACCGACACCCAGGGGCTGGCCCACGGCGCGACCGCCCACGACACGGGCGGCCCCCTCAAGGTTCCCGTGGGAAAGGAGCTGCTGGGTCGGGCCTTCAACGTCTTCGGCGAACCCATCGACCGGCGCGAGCCCCTGGACGACGCCGAGCGCCGCTCCATCCACCAGCCGCCGGCCTCCCTGGACCGCCAGTCGGTCGGAACCGAGGTCTTCGAAACCGGCCTCAAGGTGCTCGACCTGCTCTCTCCCCTGGAACGGGGCGGAAAGACCGGGCTCTTCGGCGGCGCGGGGGTGGGCAAAACCGTCCTCATCATGGAAATGATCCACAACATGGTGGGCGAACACGAAGGCTCCAGCCTGTTCTGCGGCATCGGGGAACGGTGCCGGGAGGGCGAGGAGCTGTACCGCGAAATGAAGGAGGCCGGCGTCCTGGACCAGACGGTCATGCTCTTCGGCCAGATGAACGAGCCGCCCGGCGCCCGGTTCCGGGTCGGCCACGCGGCCCTGACCATGGCGGAATATCTGCGCGACGACCTGGGGCGGGACGTGCTTTTGCTCATCGACAACATCTTCCGCTTCATCCAGGCGGGCATGGAGGTTTCCGGCCTCATGGGCCGCCTGCCCTCGCGGCTGGGCTATCAGCCCACCCTGGCCACCGAGCTGGCCGGGCTGGAGGAACGCATCTGCAACACCCAATCCGGGGCCATCACCTCGGTCCAGGCGGTCTACGTGCCGGCGGACGATTTCACCGACCCGGCGGCCGTCCACACCTTCGGCCACCTTTCCGCCTCCATCGTGCTCTCCCGAAAACGGGCCAGCGAGGGATTGTATCCGGCGGTGGACCCGCTCCAGTCCAATTCCAACATGCTGGTGCCCCACATCGTGGGGGAACGCCATTACGAGATCGCCCAGGCGGTTCGAAGCACCCTGTCCGAATACGAGGACCTCAAGGACATCATCGCCATGCTCGGCATCGAGGAACTCTCCCGGGACGACCGGGCCACGGTGCGCCGGGCCCGGCGGCTGGAACGGTTTCTCACCCAACCCTTCTTCGTCACCGAGGCCTTCACCGGCCTGGAGGGACGCACCGTCTCCCTGGAAGACACGTTGACCGGCTGCGAACGGATTCTGAACGACGAATTCGCGGAGGTCGGGGAGCGGAAACTCTACATGATCGGCGACATCTCGGAGGCGGAATCATGATGAACCTGCGGATTCTGCTGCCCACCCGGGTGGCGGTGGACGAACCGGCCGCCCGGATCGGCGCCGAGGGCGGGGGCGGTTCGTTCACCCTCCTGCCCCGCCATCTCGACATGGTGGCCGCGCTGGACCCGGGGATCCTCCACTTCGAGAACGAAGACGGCGAAACGGTCTACCTGGCGGTGGACACGGGGACCCTGGTAAAACGCGGGGCGGATGTCCACGTTTCCACCCGGCGGGCCGTGCGTGGACCGGAGCTGGAGGATTTGCGCCGGACGGTGGCCGAGGAATTCGAAATCCTGGACGACCGGGAACGGCGAGCCCGTTCCGCCGCCGCCAAGGTGGAGGCGGGATTCGTGCGCCGATTTCTGGAACTGCAAAGCGGACGGGGGCGCTGATGGCCGACCGACGCGACCCCGACCGGGAATTCGCCGACCGGATCGCCCACCGCCAGTCCCGGAAGCTCCGGGCGAAGCGGGAAGGCGACCGGGGCCCCTGGTTCGGCCTGGGCATGTTCGGCCTCGTGGGCTGGTCGGTGGCCATCCCCTCGGTGCTCGGCGCGCTGCTGGGCGTCTGGCTCGACAAGGCATTCCCCGGCCCCCGCTCCTGGACCCTCATGCTGCTCTTCGTCGGCGTGGTCTGCGGCTGCGCCATGGCCTGGTTCTGGGTGCGGCGGGAGGGAGAAGCGGCCCGCCGTCCGGAGGATTTCCCCTGATGAACCCCCTGATGGAACAGATGGGCCGGATCGATCCGATCGGCCTGATCCAAATCGCGCTCGCCCTGGTCGGCGGGGCCGGGATCGGCCTCCTCCATTTCGGCGGCCTCTGGTGGACCGTCCGCCGGATCGGGGAGCGGAAAAACCCGGTGGCGCTGCTGCTCGCCAGTCAGTTCTTGCGCACCGGGGCCACGGTCCTGTTGCTCTACCTCGTGGCCGGTTCCGCCTGGGAGCGGCTGCTGGCGGCGGTGGCGGGGTTGCTGATCGTCCGCCGCCTCATGGCCAGGCGGCTGGGGCCGATTCCGGGGGGAACCGCCGCTCCGGCCAACGGAAAGGTCTGATCCCATGGATTTGAAAGACATCAGCCCGGACGTGGTGGTGCTCTGGTCCCGGGGGCCGTTGGAAATCAACGCCACCCTGGTCTACACCTGGGGCGTCATGCTGCTCATGGTGGGCGGATCGTGGCTCGTCACCCGCAAGCTGTCCGATTCCGAGCGGATTCCCCGGTGGCAGAACCTGCTGGAAGTGGTGGTGACCGGCATCCGCGACCAGATCGAGGAGATCACGAACCAGCATCCGGGCCGCTTCCTTCCCTTTTTGGGCACCTTGTTCCTGTTCATTCTGATCTGCAACCTGCTGACGGTGGTTCCCGGATACGTGTCGCCCACCGCCTCGCTGTCCACCACGGCGGGGCTCGCCATCTGCGTCTTCGTGTCGGTGCCGCTGTTCGGCATTCGGGACCGGGGACTGCTCGGCTATCTGCGACAATACGTCCAGCCCAACATCTTCATGCTCCCCTTCAACGTCATGGGCGAGCTGTCCCGGACCCTGGCCCTGGCGGTGCGGCTGTTCGGCAACCTGATGAGCGGCACGAAAATCGTCGCGATCTTATTGGCCGTGGCCCCCTTTTTCTTCCCCATCCTCATGCGGCTGCTGGGGCTGCTCACCGGGGTTATCCAGGCCTATATCTTCGCGGTGCTGGCGGCCGTCTATATCGCGTCGGCGATGAAAGCCCGCCGGGAAACCGCCACGAAAGGAGAAAACTGAATGGATCTTGTCAGCATCGTCGCGCTGGCGTCGGTCATCACCTCCGGCCTGACCATCGGCATCGGCGCCATCGGTCCGGCCCTGGGCGAAGGCCGCGCCGTGGCCAGCGCCCTGAGCGCCATGGCCCAGCAGCCCGACGAAACCAACACCATCACCCGGACCCTTTTCGTGGGGCTGGCCATGATCGAATCCACGGCCATCTACTGCTTCGTGATTTCCATGATTCTGATTTTCGCCAATCCCTTCTGGGATTACGCGCTTCAGCAGGCCGGAGGATAATCATGACGCGAAAACCAAACCATCGTCCCTTCCGGGAGCGGCCATGCTGATCGATCCGATCACGGTCGCCGCCCAAATCGTCAACTTCCTGATCCTGATGGCCCTGCTCAAGCATTTCCTCTACGACCGGGTCTTGAACGCCATGGACGCCCGGGAGGAACGAATTCGCTCCCGGCTGGAATCGGCCAAGGAGCGGGAGAAAGAGGCCGAGGACACGCTGGCGGAATACCGGGAACGGCAACGGGAACTGGAAGAAAAGCGCGAGGCGGAGCTGGAAAAGGCCCGCGAGGCCGCCGAAGCGCGCCGCGACGAGCTGATCGACCAGGCCCGAAAAGACGTGGACCGGAAAAGGGATCGGTGGCGCCGGGCCCTCCGCCAGGATCGGGCGGCGCTGCTCCGCGATCTCCGGAAAACCGCCGGCGAGCGGGTCTTCGCCGTCTGCCGCCGGGTGCTGGCCGACCTGGCCGACGCCGACCTTCAGGCGCAGGCCGTGCGTCGGTTTTTGGAACGGTTGAAGGAGACGGAGCTGGAAACCGGCGACGGGGATATTCTGGTTCGAACCGGCTTCGACCCGGGCGCCGAGGACCGGGAACGACTGGCCGCGGCATTGGGGGTTTCCGCCGAGGAACTGGACGTGGAAACCGACGCCGACCTGATTCTGGGAATCGAGGCCCGGATCGGGGATCGGAAGGTGGCCTGGAGCGCCGCCGATTATCTCTCCGAGCTGGAAACGGCGGTTCGGGAACGGCTGGAAAAGGCGACGGAATCGGCGGATGACGCCGGCGAAGACGCATCCGAAGATTCTTCCGAGGAAAACCAGCCGGATCGGGAAACGGGAGCATCCCCCTCATGAGCGAAACCGACGCGACCGAGGAACTCCGCGACGCCCTCCACGACGGGTTTTCCGCCGTGGACGACGCCCTGTCCCAAAAACGCGACCGCCCCGCCGTCCGACGGGTGGGAACCGTTGCCTTTACCGGCGGCGGGGTCGCCCGGGTGGAGGGGCTCGCCGGCGTTCGGTACGGCGAGGTGCTGGAATTTCCGGAAGGCGTCCAGGGGCTGGCCTTCGACGTGGACGAGGACGGGGTCGGCGTGGTGCTGCTGGACCCGTCGGACAACCTTCGCGCCGGCGACGAAGTCCGCCGCACCGACCGGGTGCTGGACGTGCCGGTGGGCGACGCCCTGGTGGGCCGAGTGGTGGACCCCATGGCCCGGCCCATGGACGGGCGCGGCCCCATCTCCACCCGGGAACGCCGCCCCATCGAGCGGCCCGCCCCGGAAATCATGGATCGGGCCCCGGTCACCGTGCCGCTTCAGACCGGCCTCAAGGTGGTGGACGCCCTGATCCCCGTGGGCCGGGGACAGCGGGAGCTGATTCTGGGCGACCGGCAGACCGGGAAGACCGCCGTGGCGCTGGACACGTTTCTGAACCAGCGGGACACCGACGTGCTGTGCATCTACTGCGGCGTGGGCAAGCGAAGCGCCGCCATGGCCCGGGTCGTCGCCACCCTGCGCGAGCACGGGGCCATGGATTCCGCCATCGTGATGGTGACCACGGAGGAAGACCCGCCCGGCCGCCAGTACGCCGCCGCCTACGCCGCCACCAGCATGGCCGAATATTTCATGGAACAGGGGCGGGACGTGCTCATCGTCTACGACGACCTGACCCGCCACGCCCGGGCCTACCGAGAGCTGTCCCTGCTGTTGCGCCGTCCGCCGGGGCGGGAAGCCTTTCCCGGCGACATCTTCTACATCCACTCCCGGCTGCTGGAGCGTTCCACCCATCTCCGCGAAGAACTCGGCGGCGGCTCCCTGACCGCGCTGCCGGTGGTGGAAACCGAGGCCCAGAATCTCTCGGCCTACATCCCCACCAACCTGATCTCCATCACCGACGGGCAAATCTATCTCTCGCCGGACCTGTTCCGAAAGGGGCAGCTCCCGGCGGTGGACGTGGGGGAATCGGTCTCCCGGGTGGGCGGCAACGCCCAGCTTCCGGCCTACCGGCGGGTGGCCGGCGATCTGCGTCTGGCCTTCTCTCAGTTCGAGGAGCTGGAAGCCTTCGCCCGCTTCGGCACCCGGCTGGACGAAGAGACCCGCCAGACCCTCCGCCGGGGCCGCCGCGTGCGGGAAGTGCTCAAACAGCCCCAATACCAGCCCCGGGCCGCCGCCGAGCAGGTGGTGGTCCTTCTGGCCGTGAACGAGGGGCTCTTCGACGAGCTGCCGCCGGAGAAGGTCGCCGAAGCGACGGCGGCCATCCGCGAAACCGTCCTCCCGGACCATCCCGACATCGCCGAGCGCATCGCGGGCGGCGAAAAACTCTCCGACGAAGACGCGGAGGCCCTGGTGGACGCGGCGCGGAAGGTGGTCGAAGAAAAGTTTAAAACGGAGGATTCGGACGGGGAATCCTAGCCATGGAAACCCTTCAGAGCCTCCAGGGAAAAATCGAAAGCACCGAAGACCTGCATTCGGTGGTCCGCACCATGAAATCCTTGGCGGCCGTCACCATTCGCCAGTTCGAGCAGGCCGCCGAGGCGGTGGAGGACTACGCCCGCACGGTGGAGATGGGGCTGCGCATCGCGCTGCGGGAGGGGCCGGATACCCGGTTGCTGGCTCGGATCGCCGAAGGCCGGCGGGTGGGCGCGGTGGTCTTCGGCACCGACCAGGGCATGTGCGGCGCCATCAACGAGACGGTGGTGAATCAAGTCGGGGACACGCTGCGGGATTTCGACGGCGACATCCATCGACTGGTCGCCGTGGGGGAGCGGGCCGCGGGTCGGCTGGAAGAGGAAGGAAGCCCGCCCGACGCGGTGCTGGAGGCGCCGGGTTCCGTTTCCGGCGTGGGCCGGGTGGTGCAGGAGTTGCTGTTTCATCTGGAAAATTGGGAATCCAAAGCGGCGGTGGATCACGTCTTTCTATTCTACAACCGGAGCCTCGGCGGGGCGAGCTATGAACCCCGAGCCGTCCATTTGCTGCCGCTGGACCGGGACTGGCTGAACCGGCTGCGCCGGCGTCCCTGGGAGGGACGGTCTCTTCCCATGATCTCCGGCGAGGCCGCGCCCACCTTTTCCGCGCTGGCCCGGGAGTATCTGTTCGCCACCCTCTTTCGGGCCCTGGCCGACGCCCTGGCGGCGGAAAACGCCAGCCGGCTGGCGGCCATGCAGGGGGCGGAGGGCAAGGTGGCCGAACGGCTGGAGGACCTCCGGCGGGAATACCACCGCCACCGCCAGCAAGCCATCACCGAGGAGCTGCTGGACATCGCGGCGGGATTCGAGGCGCTGCGGGAATCGTAAGCCACGCCCCGGCCGAAGGCGGGCGTTTCGTTCGGAAAAACCGCGAGATTTCCGCGCCCCGAGAAAAACCATCCTTCCCGCCAATCATCCCCGAAAAACCAATTTTTTAGGCGAATTGCACAAATTTTCATGCCGGAAAAACACCCCCCCCTGCCCCCCCTCAAGGGGGGATTGGCTCGCTGTTTTCCCCCTTGACAGGGGTCGGGGAAGTGTTTGGGTCT
>CAYFVR010000065.1:0-19931 GCA_964346545.1 uncultured Desulfobacterales bacterium
CTGGAAATCCCCTGCGCCGGGCTGGTGGTCGGCCACAAATACTCCGTGCCGAACCGGGACGCCCCGGCGGACGACACCGCCATGGCCGAAACCCTGGTCGAATCCCGGCGGGGAATGGAGCGAATCCTGTTGGCCTTCCTCCGTCACGGTCGCCCCGTTCCCTTCCGAAACCAGATTTACCGCTTCGGAAAATCCGGCCCATGAACCACGACCAAGTCCTCGACCACCTCAAAAACTGGCTTCCCCACATTCAACCCACCGGAGATCCCGAACCGCTCTCCGGCGGACTGCTCAACCAAGTCTGGCGCGTTCCCGCCAAGCCCGCGCCCGTCATCGTCAAACACGCGCCGCCTCACGTCGCCGCCGATCCGTCCATTTCGCTGGACCCGAACCGAATCCTCTTCGAGGCCAAAGCCCTGATCGCCCTCTCGCCGGAGGGTCCCCTCGCAGACGTTTCCCGACCGGAAACCCGGGCGCCGCACCCGCTGGACCTGGACCGGGACGCCCACGTCCTCGTCATGGAAGACGTCGGCCAAGCCCCGTCGCTCACCGAGGCGATCCCGAATCTCCCATCTCCATCCCAAATTGGAGCGAGCCTCGGCAACTTCATCGGCCGCCTTCACCGCCAAAGCCTGGACCATTCCCAACTCGCCGCCGATTTCCAAAACCAACCCGTCCAGGAAACCCGCCTCGCCGTCCAGTACCGGGCCGTCCGCGACCTGCTCCGAAATGCCGGGACCTCCGACGCCGACACCCTCGGCGACAAAGCGGAAGCGTTGGGCCAACGGCTTCTCCAGCCCGGCCGCTGCCTCGTCATGGGCGACCTCTGGCCGCCCTCCATCCGAATTGTTCCGGACGGCATTCGCCTCATCGACTGGGAGTTCGCTCATTTTGGAAACCCCGCCCAGGACCTGGCCCATCTGGACGCCCACCTCTGGATGGCCGCCCATCGCGCTTCCGTCCCGGAAATCCGCTCCGGAATCGAAAGCGTCCGGAACCACTTTTTCACCGCCTACGAAGCCGCCATCCAAGACTCCCGCGACCGCCTCCTCACCTTGGACGTCTTCCGAGACGCCGCCATCCACTTTGGCGCGGAAATCCTCGTGCGAACCATCGGCCCGTTCTCCGGCCCCGGCTCCCCCTACGCGGACCTCCCGCCGGACCATCCCGACATCCAAACCGCCGTTTCCATGGCCGCCCACGCCATCCGGACCGCCGAGGAAACGGCCGCCCGCAACCGCTTTCCGCTGGGCTTTCATCCCGATTCCATCGCGTCCCAAAACATGGTATGAACCGTTCGGAGACGGAGCATTTCCGAATTGCAACCCCAATTGCACCCCCAACGGTCGAAAGGCGCGGCCATGGCCCGGTTCCGGATTGGCGACCACATTCTGTTCACCGATTACAACGGGAAAAAGCGGCGGGGCCGCATCGCCCGGCTGGAGCCCGAGGACTCCCCGCGACTCCTCCACCTGGACGAAGTCAACGGCGATCCACGGTACAAGGCCATCAACGTGGACATGGTTCGTCGAATCGACCGACCCGGACACCAGCAGCAGGACCTCTGGGGGATGACGTGACGGGCTGCGCCTGCGAAACGCTCGCGCCTCAGGGGCTGGAACTTTCCCCCACCTGACCTGGCCCATTTCACCGTTTTCCCAAAGGAGCCCCCCCATGAAAGTTATCGGCATCTGCGGCAGCACCCGGAAACCCAAGACCTCCGGCGTCTATCGACTGGTGAACACGGTTCTGGAAAACACCGGCTGCGAAACCGAGCTGATTCACCTGCGCGGAAAAACCATCAACGGATGCATCGCCTGCCTGGGCTGCGTCTCCGATCAGATTTGCAAGGTGAAGGACGATCTGGAGCCATTGCGGGAGAAAATCGTGGAAGCGGACGCCTACGTCATCGGGGCGCCGAATTACTACTCCACCCTCAACGCGATCACCCATGCCTTTCTGGAACGCTGGTTTCAGTTCCGCCATCAGGCCGGCGACACGCTATGGGGCAAGCTGGGGGTGGCGGTGGGCGTGGGCGGAACCAACGGGGCCTATCCCGCCCGGGACATCGAAAGATTTTACCTCTACAACTTCATCGAAACGGTGGCCACCGTGAGCGGCCAAGGCGCGGCCTCCTGCTTTTCCTGCGGATACGGGGAAACCTGCCCCGTGGGCATTCCCCGGATGATGTTTGGAGAAGACGTGAAAATCACGGAGGAAATCACGCCGGACGTGGAAAAGCAGCCCGACGTGATGGCCGCCGCCGCCGCGGCCGGCAAAACCCTCGGCGACCGCCTCCGGAACAACCACGACCGCTCCGAAGTCACCGGCCGGACGCGGCAAAAGATGATGGACATGCTGGGCGAATCGGCCTGATTCATTCCCGACATTTTGGGACCCCCCTTTTTTAAAGGGGGGCAGGCGGGATTTTTTGGCCAAACCACACCGCCCCAAGTTTTTTTCCGATTAGCGGACACTCCCGCCGCGTAATGCCTTTGGGCAGGTTCCACCTCCCATCACGCAAGGCGGAGCCCATCCCCCCTTTCACTCTCAGCTTCCACCCCGCACCGCCCACACCCCAAACTCCGCCTTGGCCTTGTAGCCCACGCCGATAATTCCGTCCCGGCTGTAGAAGGTCCAGGCGTAAGTCGGATCGTAGACCGAGGTGGTGGCGGACCAGTAGAAATCCCGAACGTTCTCGAACTTGCCCGCCTCCGCGATGGCCGAGGAATGGGCGTCCATGTCGGCGAGGCTTTCCAGCTCCCGGATGGACGGCAACCGCCAATCGGAACAGCCATGGGCGTTCTCCCGATTCAACACCGCCACCTGCGCAAGCGCATCGGACCAGGAAACCGGCCCGCCGGCCAGATCGGCGTTCCGGGTCCAGACCCGCCCGGTCAGCCGGTCGGTCACGATTTGGCCGTCCACGGTCATGCGCGGTTTCGGCCACGGCGCCCCGGCCTGGATGTCGCCGTCCTGTCCGCGACGCGAACAAGCCATCGCGCCTTGGGATTCGAAACAGCGCCGCTGCCCGGTTCGGGGAAGCACGATCTCCCCGCCGTCTCCGCCGCGCACCGGCCATACCATGTAGGAGCCGTGCTTCATCCCTTTGAACAGACGGGCCCCGCCCAGGTGGACGTACCATGCCTGATCCGGCAAACGGGCCACGGTGGTGCTCGTCCAGCAATACCCCGGAAAGACGTTTTCAAAGGGATGGCCCTCCGGCAGCGCCGGATTGATTTGGACATGGCTCACCAGACTGAACAGCTCCCGCCGGTTGGGCGGCCGCCAATCGCTTTCGCCCAAAAATCGCTCCGCGTTCATCTCCGCGATGAAATCCAACGCCTCCGGCCAGGACATGGGAAACTCGCCCGGATTGGCGTCCCGGGACCAGATCAGGCCGGTCAGCCGATCCCGAACCACCTCGTCTTTCACGACGAATCGCCGTTCCGGCCAAGCCGTTCCCGGCCGCGTTTCCCCCTCCTGTCCGCTTCCGGCGCAATCGATTTCCGCGCCCTCCGCGTCGTAACATCGGGTCTGATCGGTGCATATCACCGGATCCTTCATCCTTTTCCTTTCCATTTTCGAGGAGAAGCCCGCTTTCTTCTCGGATTTCCGATTGAGTTCCCGTCGGATTTTCGGTAGTGTTTCACGATGCCCATTTGGAACGGATTTCCAAGGGAAGGGCCGACGCCCGAAAGACGCCCCGCTTTTCCCCGTCGCGGATTTCGCCCGGAATTTTCCCGGAGACGCTGTTCCATCCCCACCGGTGCGACGCGGGAATCCGCCGTCCGGTCTCAACATTCGCCATTTCTCCGGCCAAAGAAACGGACCCGAAGGTATGTCCCGATGGATGACCGCGGCGTTCCTCTCCGTCGTATTCCTCGCCGTTCCGGTTCGGGGGGCGGACCCCCGTCACCAGTTCACCCACGACGAAACCCGATACCGGTTCGAGGGCGGCTTCCAAAGCGAAGCCCGGGCGGATTGTCTGCTGGGGATTCTCTTCGAGTTTGACCATCTAAAAAATTACGTGACCCACGCCGAATCGGTCAAGCTGGACAATGCCGGCGAAAACTGGCAGGAAGTTACCTATCAATATCGGAACCTGTTTTACAAGGCCCGGTCCACGTTTCGCCGAACGCTGAACCGCTCCGCCAACCGGGTGGAATATCGACTGATTCGCCTGGAAGAAGGCGGAATTATCCGACCGAAGATTCAATCCATTTCGGGATATTACGGCGTATCGGACGAGGGAGGCGAACGCCGGGTGACGTTTTTCCAGGAAGGGGAACTGGCCGGCGGCATGTTGAGCGGGATTTACTTTAACAACGCCAAAAAGGTCGCGGTGAATTTTCTCCGGGAAATCGCCCGATACGCGGAAGAACGCTGCCCTTGATTTTGGGTCGGGCTCGTTCAATCCATAACCCGCCGGAAAAGGGCCGGAAGTCCCGGAAACGCCGCGGCGGCCCCGATTTTTCTCGCCTTTTTTTCAACCGTGCCGACCGTCCCGAGAGGAAACCATCGAATGACCACCGAAGCCAAAACCGTTCTGAAATATCATCGGGAAACCAAGCACCATCCCGACCGGTACGCCCGTTCGCCGGGCTACATGGACTGGCAAAATCAGCCGGAACCGTTCCGTTTTTTCGAAGGCTGCGAAACGATCGATCTGCCGTTTCTCGACCGGGACCCGGAGCTGGATCACGACGGGCTTTACCTTCGCGCCGACGATCCCCGGCCGTTGAACCTGGAAACGGTCGGGGCGTTTCTGGAACTTTCCCTGGCCCTGTCGGCCTGGAAGGCGGTGGGGCCGAACCGCTGGTCGCTGCGGATCAATCCCTCCAGCGGGAATCTCCATCCCACCGAAGGCTACGTGGTCCTGCCGGAAACGCCCGGCCTGGGGCCCGGAGTTTACCATTACGCTCCGCTTTTGCATGCGCTGGAACGCCGGGCCGCGCTTCCCGAAACCGTCTCGGCGGCGCTGGTCGAAGCGGTGGGGTCCGGGGGATTCCTGGTGGGCCTCACCAGCATTTTCTGGCGAGAAGCCTGGAAATACGGGGAACGGGCCTTTCGGTACTGCAACCACGACGTGGGCCATGCCTTGGCGGCGCTGTCGTTTTCCGCCGGGCTCCAGGGGTGGCGGGCGAAGGCGTTGGCCGCGCTGGGGGACGACGACGCATCGACGATCCTGGGGCTGGACCGAACCGAATGGCGCCCCGAAGAGGCCGAACATCCGGACCTGCTTTGCGCGGTAACGCCTTGGACGGCGGAAGCTCCGGCCACGCTGCCGGATTCCCTCGTCGCCGACTTCGCGGCGTTGCCGTTCCAGGGCGCGCCCCGGCCCCTCAGCGCCCGGCGCGTCCCCTGGAAACGAATCGACCAGGCGGCCGTCGGCGCCCGCAAACCCCGCACCGAACCGACGGAAGTTTCCCATCCCTCCCGACCCTTTCGGGATGGCCCGGCACGAAGGCTTTCGGCGGGGCAAATCATCCGCCAACGCCGCAGCGCCGTCGCCTTTGGCGGAAAGGGAAGGCTGGACCGGGAGACCTTTTTCGCCCTGCTGGATCGAACCCTGCCCCGACCGGATCGCGCCCCCTTCGACCTGAATCTCCAGCCGGCGGCGGTGGATTTGCTGATTTTCGTCCACGACGTGCAAAACCTGATCCAGGGACTCTATCTCTTCGTCCGAACCGGCGGCGGCCCCGAGCCGTTGCTGGCGGTGACCCGTGGAGACCTCTGCTGGTCCATGGTGGAAACCGGCTTTCCCCTGTTTCGACTGGAGGACGGAAATTTCCGCCACCGGGCCATCACCGCGAGCTGCCATCAGGAAATCGCCGGGGATGGCGCCTTTTCTCTGGGCATGATCGCCCGCTTTCGGGAAAACGTCGCGCCCCGGCCCTGGCGCTATCGACATCTGTTCTGGGAAACCGGCATGATCGGCCAGGTGCTCTATCTGGAAGCCGAAGCCCGTGGCCTGCGAGGCACCGGAATCGGCTGCTATTTCGACGACGAGGTGCATAGGCTGCTGGGGCTGCGGGACGACGCCTTCCAGAGCCTGTACCACTTTACCGTTGGCGACCCGGTGGAAGACCCGCGCCTGGCGACCCTCCCGCCCTATCATCACCTCGACCGAAGCCGCGCAAAGAACCCATGATCCGCAATCCCGATCCGATTCAACGACTCGACGAGGCCCTGATCCTCCGCATCCGGAATCGACTGCTGGAATGGTATCGAACCCACCGCCGCGATCTGCCCTGGCGGAACACCGCGGACCCCTACGCCATCTGGCTGTCGGAGGTGATGCTCCAGCAGACCCGGGTGGAGACCGTTCGTCCCTATTTTCAGCGGTTCATGGAACGGTTTCCCACGATCCGCGACCTGGCCGCCGCCGATCTGGAAACGGTGCTTAAAATGTGGGAGGGGTTGGGATACTACGCCCGGGCACGAAATCTCCACAAGGCGGCGAACCAGGTGGTTTCCGAATTGGGCGGACGGATGCCGGACACGATGGAAGCCTTTCGAAGCCTACCGGGCGTCGGGGAATACATCGCGGCGGCCGTGCTCTCCATCGCCTTCGGCCAGCCTTGCGCGGTGGTGGACGGCAACGTGAAGCGGGTGCTGGCCCGGCTGTTCCGGATGGAGCAAGCCGTCAACCAGTCGACGGCCCATCCGGCCTTTCGGGAACTGAGCCAACGAATCCTGGACCCCAAAGCCCCGGCCGACGCGAACCAGGCCCTCATGGAGCTGGGGGCGATGGTGTGCGCGCCCCGAAACCCGGACTGCCCCGCCTGTCCGCTGGCGGAGAACTGCCGGGCCTTTCGGGACGACGTGGCGGCCGACTATCCGCGCCGGACGAAGAAAAAGGCGGTTCCGCTGCGCATCCAGGCCGCGGCGGTGCTGAACCGGGACGGCCGGGTGCTGGTGGTTCGCCGACCGGCGGAAGGGCTGCTGGGCGGCCTGTGGGAATTTCCCACCGTTTCGCTGGCCAAGGGGCAATCCCCGGCCTCGGCCCTCGCGCAAATGCTCCAGGAACGCTTTGGCCTGGCCGGATGCGTGGCCGCGGAATGGCTGGGAACCGTCCGCCACGTCTACACCCATTTTCGCCTGGAAAAACAGGTGTTCCGCTGCGTAAATATGGGAGACGATCCGCTTCCCGCCGACGGCGAGACGGTTCGCTGGGTCGAACCCGGCGCCGGCGAAAAGCCGCCCTTTCACGGCGCGGCGCTCAAGGTCTTTTCGCTTTTGGCGAACGGGGGAAAATCATCCATCGGGCGGGGGAAAAAATAGCGGGGAAGGAATGTTTCGCGGATCCGACGGGCCAGAGCAGGGGCGGATTTCGGAGACTCCATTTCGGCCCCGCTCCGTTCACTTTGACGAAAATTTGTAGGGGCGAATTGCATTCCCCCTCGGACAATCAGCCACATTCGTCCTTTGGAAATCCAAAATGAACGGTATCGCGGCTAATCCGGGAGGCTCAGGGAGATCAGGGTTCGCTCGTCGCCCAGAAAGGGCAGGGCGTACCGTCGAACGCTCACGGAAAACCCCTCGGCTTCCAAGCTCGGCAGATATTCGGATTCCTCCGGAGACATTCGCGCCTTGAGCGCCACAATCCGGCCGCCCCGCCGCACCAGGGGGCGGGCGAGGCGAAGAATTTCCGGCAGGTCGGACAAGGCCCGGCAGATGGCCAGGGTAAAACCCGGGCGTTCGGCCGCCAGTTCCTCGGCCCGAAGGTGGCGGGCGTCGGCGTTGCCGAGCCCCAAGGCACGGATGACGTGCTGGATAAAACTGATTTTTTTTCGAACCGCGTCGACGAGGGTGATCCGGATGGTGGGCAGCACGACGGCCAGAGGAATGCCGGGAAATCCTCCGCCCGCGCCGATGTCCACCACCCGGGCGCCCGGCGGAATCAGGGACGCGGGCGCCAGAGAGTCGGCGAAATGCTTGATGGCCATCTGATCCGGGTCGGTGATTCGGGTCAGATTGATCTTGCGGTTCCATTCCAGCAGCAGTTGCGCGTGGCGGGCCATCCGATCCAGGGCTTCGGCGGGGGCCTCCACCTCCAGCGCGGCGGCCCCCGCCCGCACCCGCTCCCGCCAGGCCGGGTCGCCCGCCATCAAACTTCCGGCTCCCGCGCCTTGGCCTGGGCCTTTTCCGGATCGTCGAAATCCATGTAGATGATCACGTCGCTGCCGTTGGAAATCACTCGGGCGTTGGGATACCGTTTTTTGAAGACGTGGTTCATGCCCGCGTTCTCCCGCAACACCGAGGCGATAAAGCCTTTGTACCCGTTTTCCATGGCGATGACCTCCATCTGCTCCAACATGTAGGAAGCGATGCCTTGGCCCTGGTAGTCCTCCCGGACCACGAAGGCCACCTCGGCCCGGTCGTCGTCGCCCTCGGCGTAGGAGCCGATGGCCACGATCTCCTGGTGGCGGCGGCGCTGGACGAGCCCGATCAGCGACATGTTCCGCTTGTAGTCCACGCTGGCGTACTGGCGTTGCAGCACCTCGTGGGAGAAGATCTTCATCTTGTAGAAAAACCGGTAGTAGATGGTCTTCTCCTGGAGGGAGTAGAAAAAATTCCGGTAGGCGAATTCGTCCGACGGAAACACCGGGCGAATCAGCAGCGTCTTGCCGTTTTTCAGCTCGTAGGTCGATTTGTAGCCCTCCAGAAAGATCAGGTCCTCGGTGGAGGGGGGAAGCTGGTCGGCGAAGATGAATTTCCGCTTTTTGGCCTCGTCGATCAGCTCTTCCCGGAATTTGGGATGGGCGATCTGGGTCAGCTCCATCACCCGCTGGTAGATCGACTTGCCCTGCAATTCGGCGATGCCGTATTCGGTGATGACGATGTCCACGTCGGCGCGGGTGGTGGCCACGCCGGCGCCCTCGGACAGGCTGGGCACGATCCGGGAAACCCGCCCGTTGTCGGCGGTGGAGGGCAGGGCGATGATGGAAAACCCGCCGTCGGACATGGCCGCGCCGCGCAAAAAGTCCACCTGGTCGCCGATGCCGCTGTAGAAGATATTTCCCATGGAATCGGAACAGACCTGTCCGGTCAAATCCACCTCCAGGGCGGAGGAGATGGAAATGAGGTTGTCGTTCCGGGCGATGATGGTCGGGTCGTTGACGTAATCCGAGGAACGAAAATAGAACATCGGGTTGCTGTCCACGTAGTCGTACAACTCCCGGGAGCCCATGCAGAGCGAGGCCACCACCCGACCGGGGATCAGCGTTTTGGCGCGGTTGGTGATCACCTTTTTCTTCAGCAGCGGCAGCAGACCGTCGGTGATGACCTGGGTGTGGACGCCCAGATCCCGCTTTTTGTCCAGAAAGGGCACGATGGCGTTGGGCAGGTGGCCGAAGCCCACCTGAATGGTCGCCTCGTCCTCCACCACCTCGGAGACGAACATGCCGATGCGGCGGATCACCTCGCCGTGCTTGATGTGCTGGGGCGCCTCCACCAGCGGCTCGTCGTGCGGGACCAGATAGTCGAGTTCGTCCACATGGGCGAAACTGTCGCCCCAGGTCTTGGGCATACGGGGGTTGACCTGGGCGATGACGATCTTGCTGGACTCCATTCCGGCCCGGGTGATGTCCACCGAAACGCCCAGGCTGCAATAGCCGAACTTGTCCGGCGGGCTCACCTGAATCAGGGCCACGTCCAACCCGATGCGCTGACTGTAGAACAGGGTGGGAATCTGGCTGAGATAGGTGGGGATGTAATCCAGCTTTCCTTCCGCCGCCGCCTTCCGGATGGCCCGGCTGATGAAAAACAGCTTCAGGGAAAACCGCTTGAGAAAGGAATCGTTGTCGATGTATTCGCTAAAGGTGGAGGACAGCATCTGGTAGACCATGATGTCCTGCATGTTCATGTCGGCCACCATGGTCCGGATCAAATGCTGGGGTTCGCCGCATCCGGTGCCGATGAACACCCGACTGCCCCGCTTGATGTGGGAGATGGCCTCTTCCGCGCCGACCACCTTTTCCGGACAGTATTCCTTCAAATTCATATAAATTCGCTCCTTTTCGCGTCGCTCGGGAAGCCGGGCCCGCTCTCCGATCCGTTTTCCGATCCGATGGCCGGTTCGGTCCCCGATCCGCCAGAAAATAAAACCTCTTCGGTGTTCCCCCTATTCGCCCATGCCGCCCCGAAAGTCAAGGCGGAGACGCGGGGATCGGGGCGGCGACCCGGGAGTCCGGAAAGAAAAAAACGGAAGCCGCCGGCTCCGAAGCGAAAACCGTCCGAAGAAGCGCGGGGGAGTTCTTGACATGTATCGATATTTTCAGTAGTGTCAATGATTTAGTCTCAATTCAACCATTCGGTCAATCTTCCGGGATTTCAACGTGTTAGTTTTCGGCCCGCCGGTTTGCCCGGCGAAACCGTCGCCGCGATCGACGATCCGCTTCGGGCGGGGCGCCGTCGGACCGAAGCAAGGAGAGTTCGCAGTGGCGTCCCCAACCCCATTCCCGTCCACGACCGCCTTTTGGCGTCAGAACGGAACCCCGCCCCAATCCGGGGCGGACGCGTTTATCGCCGCCCTTCGCCGGCTGGACCGGCCCCTGTTCGTGGTCGGCCGAAACGGCGAAACGGCCGTGGCCAACAACGGCACCGCCCATTTGGGGGACCCGCCGCCGACCGGGGCGGGTCCGCAAGATCAACCCCTGCTCGGATACGCGCCGCCCCTTCATCCCCGGGACATGGGGGACGCCGGATTCACGCGGGCGTTCGGACTGCGATATCCCTACGTGGCCGGCGCCATGGCCAACGGCATCACCTCGGTGGACATGGTGGTGGCCATGGGCAGGGCCGGCATGATCGGCTTTTTCGGCGCCGCCGGCATGGCCCCGGCGGACGTGGAAGCGGCGGTGGACCGCATGCGGTCGGAGCTGGGCGATCGGCCCTTCGGCAGCAATCTGATCCACAGCCCCAACGATCCCGACCTGGAAAACGCCATCGTCGATCTCTACCTTCGAAAAGGCGTTCGGTTGGCGAGCGCGTCCGCCTACCTGGCCCTGACCGAGCCGCTGGTCCGCTACCGGCTGGCCGGAATTCATCGGGGCGTGGACGGACGGGTGGTCTGCCCCAACCGGGTGGTGGCCAAGGTCTCCCGGGTGGAGGTGGCCGAAAAATTTTTCTCCCCGCCCCCGGAAAAGATCCTCAAAAAGCTGCTCGCCGCCGGAAAGATCACCCCGGAGGCCGTCGAACTCGCCCGGGAGATCCCCGTGGCGGAGGCGCTCACCGCCGAGGCCGACTCCGGCGGCCACACCGACAACCGGCCCGCCTTGGCGTTGCTGCCCACCATGATCGCCCTGCGCGACCGGATGCGCCAAAAGCACGGCTTCTCCCATCCGTTGCCGGTGGGACTCGGGGGCGGGATCGCCACGCCGGAATCGGCCGCCGCCGCCTTCGCCATGGGGGCCGCCTACCTGGTGACCGGCTCGGTGAACCAGGCATGCGTGGAGGCCGGCACCTCCCCCCGGGTTCGGGAAATGTTGGCCCGGGCGGGTCAGGCCGACGTGACCATGGCCCCCGCCGCCGACATGTTCGAAATGGGCGTCAAGGTGCAGGTGCTCAAGCGCGGCACCATGTTCGCGCCCCGGGCCGCCAAGCTTTACGATCTCTACAGCCGCCATTCCCGCTGGGAGGAAATTCCCGAGGATCAGCGGGCGCTCTTGGAAAAAAACTTCTTCCGGAGCAGCTTCGAGGAAGCCTGGAACCAGACCCGCGCCTTTTTCGAACGGCGGGATCCCCGACAGAACCAGCGGGCCGAAACCGACTTGAAGCACCGCATGGCGCTGGTCTTCCGCTCCTATCTCGGCCAGTCCTCGCGGTGGGCCGTTTCCGGCAACCCGGAGCGGGCCATGGACTACCAGGTCTGGTGCGGGCCGGCCATGGGCGCCTTCAACGAATGGGTCAAGGGCGGCTTTCTGGAACGGCCCGAAGAGCGGCGCGCCGTGACCGTGGCCCTGAACCTGCTTGTGGGCGCCTCGGTGGTGACCCGCGCCGGATGGCTACGTCAACAGGGGGTGCCGCTGCCGCCCGGCGCCGGCGCCTTCGCCCCGCTGCCCCCCCATTCCCTCGCCGAAATTTTGGGGGAGACCCGGTGACCCGGGTCCGCTTCGCCCCTTCGTTTGTTTGATCAACCCCAACCGTTACGGGAACCTTTGCGATTGAAACCGGATACGCCTTCCACGCCGCCCGTGGCCATCATCGGCATGGGCTGTTTTTTTCCCAAAGCCGCCGGCCCCAAGGGATTCTGGCGTCTGCTGTCCCATGGACAGGACGCCATCATCGACGCCCCGCCGGACACCCACTGGCGGCCCGCCGACTACTTGGACGAGAATCCCAAAACGCCGGACCATCTCTACACCACTCGCGGCGGGTATCTTTCCAAGATAGATTTTGATCCCACGGAATTCGGCATTCCGCCCATGACCCTGGAGGCGACGGATACGTCCCAGCTTTTGGGCCTCGTGGCCGCCAAGGCCGCCCTGGCCGACGCGGGATACGGGGAAGAACGGGAGTGGAACCGGGACCGGACCAGCGTCATCCTGGGCGTCACGGGCACCCAGGAGCTGGTGATTCCCCTGGGCGCCCGGCTGGGCCATCCCATTTGGCGGCGGGCGTTGAAGGCGGCGGGCGTTCCGGCGGACCAGGCCGAAGACGTGGTCCGGCGCATTTCCGACGGCTACGTGCCGTGGCAGGAGGCGTCGTTCCCGGGTCTTTTGGGCAACGTGGTGGCCGGACGGATTACCAACCGGCTCAACCTGGGCGGCACCAACTGCGCGGTGGACGCCGCCTGCGCCAGCTCCATGAGCGCCATGCATTTGGGGTTGATGGAACTCTACGCCGGCCGCAACGACATGGTGGTCACCGGCGGGGTGGACACCTTGAACGACATTTTCATGCACATGTGCTTCACCGCCACCCCGATTCTTTCCCCCACCGGCGACGTGCGGCCCTTCTCCCGAAACGCCGACGGCACGTTGCTGGGGGAGGGGGTGGGCATCGTCATCCTGAAACGGCTGGAAGCGGCGGAACGGGACGGCGACCGGATTTACGCGGTCATCCGCGCCCTGGGCAGCGGCAGCGACGGCCGCTCCAACAGCATTTACGCCCCTCGGGCCGAAGGCCAGGCCAAGGCCCTTTCCGCCGCCTACGCGGCCGCCGGGGTTTCCCCGCAATCCGTCGGGCTGGTGGAAGCCCACGGCACCGGCACCCGGGTGGGCGACCGGGTGGAATTCACCGCGCTCAAATCGGTGTTCGGAGAAGACGCGGAAAACCGGATCGCGGTGGGCACGGTCAAGTCCATGATCGGCCACACCAAGGCCGCCGCCGGGGCCGCCGGGCTCATCAAGGCGGCGTTGTCCCTCTATCACAAGGTGTTGCCGCCCAGCTTGAAAATTGGCGAACCGGACCCGGGCTTGGAGCTGGATCGCGGACCCCTCTACCTGAACACGGCGGTTCGTCCGTGGGTTTCCGGGGGCAATGGACCCCACCGGGGACCCCGCCGGGCCGGGGTCAGCTCCTTCGGCTTTGGCGGCAGCAATTTTCACATGGTGCTGGAGGAATACCAGCGTAAAAAATCCGAGGTTTCCTGGGACGGCGCGGTGGAGATTCTGGCCCTTTCCGGCGCGGATCGAACCGCCGTCGGCGTGGAACTGGAAACCCTTCGCGCGGAACTGACCGGCGCCGACGACCGGGCGATCCACCGGATCGCCGCCGCTCGCCGGGAAGCGTTTTCTCCGGACGCCGCCTGTCGTCTGCTCATCGTGCTGGAAAAGGAACTGGATCAATTCGTCAACGTGGCCGAAACCCTCCAGGCCGCGGCGGAACGGTTGACCGGGGCCGTTCAGCGGCCCAACGGGACCGGCGGAATATTTTGGGGTGAAGGCGATCGGCCCGGCGACCTGGGCTTCGTCTTTCCGGGACAGGGAAGCCAGTATGTGAACATGGGCCGGGACCTGGTTTGCCGATTTCCCGAAGCCATGGAAGCGCTGGAATCGGCCGGGCCGGACATTGCCGACGCCATCTTTCCCGAACCGGCCTGGACGCCGGAAGGGGAGAAGGAACAGGCCGAGGCGTTGCGCCGCACCGACCGGGCCCAACCGGCCATCGGGGCCATCAGCCTGGCCATGACCTGCATTCTGGAACGGTTCGGCGTGCGGCCCGGCGCCGCGGCCGGCCACAGCTTCGGCGAACTGTGCGCCCTGTTCGCCGCCGGATGGATCGACGCGCCGACGTTGCTGAGACTGGCGCTGGCCCGGGGGCGGCTGATGGCCGAGGCGGGCGGACCCGACGCCGGTTCCATGCTGGCCGTTCGCGCCCCGCTGGACGAAGTGGTCGGGTGGCTCGAAGCCCAGGGCTTGGACCTGGTGCTGGCCAACCGCAACAGCCCGGAGCAGGGCGTGCTCTCCGGCCCCACCGAAGAAATCGACCGGGCCGAGGCGCTGCTGCGGGAGACGAACTGGAAAGCCCAGCGATTGCCGGTCTCCGCCGCCTTTCACAGCCGCTTGATGGCCGGGGCGACGGCGCCTTTCGCGGAGACGCTGTCCGAGGCGGAGATTACTCCGACGGAAACGCCGGTGTACAGCAACGTGACCGGCGAGGCTTACGCTCCGGACGCGGCGGAAGTCCGCCGCCTGCTGGCCGAACAGCTCGTCTCGCCGGTGGAGTTCGTGCGGGAAATCACCGCGCTCTTCCAGGCGGGGGTTCGCACCTTCGTGGAGATCGGGCCGAAGACCGTTTTGAGCGGCCTGATTCGCGCCATCCTCAAGGGCGCCCCGGTTCAGGTGCTGTCGTCCGACGGCTCCGGCGGCAAGGGCTTCGGCATGACCGATCTGGCCCGGCTGCTGTGCGGTTTGGCGGCGCTGGGCTACCCGGTTCGACTGGACCAGTGGGAGCGGCCCGAACCCGAAGGCCGGACGCCGCGCATGAGGATTCCGCTGAACGGGGCCAATTATCGGTCTCCCAAAAAGGGAACCAAGCCGAGGCCGCCCGCCAAAACGCCAGGCGGATCCTCGGGCGGCGGCCTTTCCCCGGGCGGGAAATCGTCCGGGACGAAAGCCGTTCCATCCCCCGTCGCGGCGGCGGAAGGGCGACCGGCGCAAACCACGTCGCCGCCTTCGAAAATTGAAACCGGAGTCGCCGAGGTGGCCGAGCTTTCTCCTGTCGGCACAGCGCATTCCGCGCCGGTTTCGACCGTGACGGAACAGGCCTCGCTCCAGCGGTCGATGGACCATTCCGGTTCGACGCCGACCACGGGGACCTCGATCCCATCGCCGAAATCCGAATCGGGCATTCAGGTTCGCTCGTCCCTGAACGCCTCCAAGGCCGCCGGCGGAAACGGCGGCCGACGGCGCGGCGCGGCGGAACCGACGCCCCACGCTCCCGCCAAAAATGAAAAACCCGCCGGAACGGACGCGCCGCGACCGATCTCCGGCGTTCGTTCCACCCCGGCAACCGATTCAAAACGGGCGACCGGCTCGGCGCAAGCCGACGCGAGGCCCGTTCCGCCGTCCACCGCCGCCGGAGCGGGGTCCGCTCCCAAACCGACGAATCCCGCCGCCGCCTCCGGCCATTTCGCCGGACGTTCCGCTCCCCCGTCGGGGGTCGAGCGTTCCCCTTCCTCGGCACCGGCGCCGGATTTGTCTCGACACCAACCACCGAACCGCGTCCCCCAAAACCCGGGCGCGGCCTCGGCCCAACCCTCCGTGGAATCCAATATGACCCAAAACCAGAACCAGCGACCGGAATCCGCATCCGACCGACGGGCAAACGACCTTCTGGCCGACGCCTTTGCCGCGGTGCGGGAAGGCCTCCGCTCCATGCAGACCCTCCAGGCCCGAACCGCCGAAACCCACTCCCGTTTTCTGGAAACCCAGGCCGAGGCCAACCGGACGCTCCAGGAGATGATGGCCGGCACGCAACGACTGGCCGAAGCGAGTCTGGGCTTGGGGCGGGTTGACACACCGTCCGCCCCGGAGCCGAGCGCTCCCGCCGCGAAAGCGCCTGCTCCCGAAATGCCTGTGGCGCCGAAAGCGGAATCGGCTTCTCCGGCCGTCGCACGGACTTCCCAAGGGCTTTCATCGGAGACAACGGCTCCGCCGGCCAAACCAGTCGCGTCAAAACCGGCATCCGCGACATCCCATCCATCCGTTCCGCCAGCACCACCCGCACCGGAAAAAACAGAGACGCCCGCACCCGTTTCCGCCGGGCCGAACCGGGAGAAACTGGCCGGGGTCCTGGTGGAAGTGGTGAGCGAGCAGACCGGATATCCGGAGGAGATGTTGTCCCTGGAAATGGAAATCGAGGCGGACCTGGGCATCGATTCCATCAAGCGGGTGGAAATTTTAAGCGCCTTCGAGGAAAAAATGCCGGGGCTCCCGCCGGTTTCCCCGGAAATCATGGGCGCCCTGAAAACGCTGGACCAGATTCTGGATCATCTGCTGGAAGCGGCGGGGTCCGTTCCGTCGGAAACGGGGCCCTCCGGCGATGAAGCATCCCAAGGCGCCCGCCCGGAACCGACGTCCGTTCCCCAAACGGACAACGCGATTTCTCCGGAGCCCCCCCATGCCGAAGCGCCACCGGCCGCCGCCCAGGATGCGGCCCCGACATCACCGGAGCCGCCGGCCTCCGCTTCAAGCGAGTCAACGGATCGCGCCGGGGAGCGAGATCGGGTCGTGGCCGCGCTGGTGGAAGTGGTGAGCGAGCAGACCGGATATCCGGACGAAATGCTTTCCCTGGAGATGGAAATCGAGGCGGACCTGGGCATCGATTCCATCAAGCGGGTCGAAATTTTGAGCGCCTTCGAAGAAAAAATGCCGGGAATGCCGCCCGTGTCTCCGGAAATCATGGGCACGTTGAAAACCCTGGACCAGATCGTGGATCATTTGATGTCCGCCATGGGACCGGGGGAAGGGCGGGGCGCGGCAACTCCGGCGGGGGCGGAAATTGCAACCCGTTCGCAAGCGGACTCCGCCGCCGCCGACGCCCCCGCTCCGGCGGAACCGCTTTCCGCCGCGCCGTTGGGATGCGACTTGGACGCCGCGGCCCGTGAGCAAGTCACGTCCATTTTGGTGGACGTGGTGGCGGAGCAAACCGGCTACCCCGAAGAAATGCTGTCCCTCGACATGGAAATCGAGGCCGACCTGGGCATCGATTCCATCAAACGGGTGGAAATTTTAAGCGCCTTCGAAGAAAAAATGCCGGGCCTTCCACCCGTTTCGCCGGAAATCATGGGCACGCTGAAAACGCTGGAACAGATCGTGGGCCATCTTTGCGACGCGGGCCCGGCCGGCGCTGCGGAACCGGAAACTCCGGAAAGAGCGGCAGTTCATTCCCAGGAATTTCGCGGCGGCGTTCCCGCCCCTTCGGGTCCGGAGGGGCTAAAAAAAAAAGTGGTTACGCGCCGAGCCTGGGAGGATGACGGCCGCCGGCTCGTAGCCGTTTCGGCCGATCGTCCGGTGTTCATCACGGCGGATTCCGCCGGAGCGGCCGAGGCCCTCGGGAACGCCCTCGGCGCCATGAACATGCGGGCGGTGATCGCTCCGCCGGCGGACTTGCTGGATCGGGAAGACCTGCCATCGGCCGGCGGCCTGATTCTGCTGGCCGACGCCTGGGCCCCGGACGACGGTCGGATGGTCATGGAAGCGTTTGAACTGGCTCGACGATCCGGAAGCGGATTGCGATCTGCCGCTGAAACGGGAGGGGCTCTCTTCGCGACCGTAACCCGTTTGGACGGCGCGTTCGGATTCGCCGGCGGAGAGATCTCCGAACCCTATCCGGGCGCGCTGGCCGGGCTGGCCAAAACCGCCTCGGTGGAATGGGACGGCGTTTGCTGCCGCGCCGTGGACCTTTCCCCGGAATTGGACCCGAAAGCGGTCGCCGGGGAACTGGCCCGGATCGTCACGCGGCCGGGTCCCGCGGAAATCGGGCTGGACGCCTCCGGCCCGTGCCTTCTGGAACTCCACGAAGCGGATTATCCCGCCGGAATCATCCGGCTCGACCCCGGCGATCTGGTGGTGGTCACCGGCGGGGCGAAAGGCGTCACCGCCGCGGCGGTTCAGGGGTTGGCGGAAGCGGTCCCCGCCTTCTTCCTTTTGCTGGGACGATCCCCGGAACCCACCCCGGAACCGGAATGGCTTTCCGGCCTCGCCGCCGAAGCCGAAATGAAGCGGGCCATTTTTTCCAACTGGACGGACGGAAAACCCAAGCCGGCCGACGTGGAAGCGGCCTATCGAGCCTATCGGGGCGCCCGCGAAATCCAAGAGACGCTGGAAAAGCTCCAGGCCGCCGGGGCCAAGGCCATCTACCGATCCGTGGACGTGCGCGACCCGGCCGGGGTTCAGGCCGCCGTTGCCGAAGCCCGAAACGCCTTCGGACCCGTTCGGGCGGTCATCCACGGCGCGGGGCATCTCGCCGACCGGCTCATCGTGGAAAAGACGCCGGCGCAGTTCGCGGCGGTCTTCGACACCAAAGTTCGCGGCATGGAAGCCCTGCTGGCGGCGGTTTCGGACGATCCGCTCCGGTATCTGCTGGTCTTTTCCTCCGTTGCGGCCCGAAGCGGCAACCGGGGCCAGGTGGACTACGCCATGGCCAACGAGCTGCTCAACAAAATGGCCCGGCGGGAAGCCCGCCGACGCCCGGCTTGCCGGGTGATTTCCTTCAACTGGGGACCGTGGGACGGCGGGATGGTTTCCCCGGCGCTGAAAAAGGAATTCACCCGGAAGGGCATCGGGCTCATTCCGGTTGCGGAGGGCGTCCAGGCCATGCTGGCGGAAATGGCGGGAGAACCCGGCGGCGACGTGGAAATGGTCATCGGCGCGGAATTGGGCGCGGCGATGAAAGCGGCCGCTCCGGAGACCGAAAAAATGGCGAAGCCGATCCAGGGATTGCCGCTGGCCTTCAAGCGGGAGATCGATCCTCGCCGCCTGCCGGTAACCACCGCCCGCCAAGTGGACGGCGCGCCGACCATGCCCTTTTCCCTGATGGCGGAATGGCTGGGCCACGGGGCCCTGCACCAAAATCCCGGCTTTTTCCTCCACGGGCTGGACAATCTCCATCTGGTCCGGGACGTCCGGCTGGACGGCCTCGCAAAGATGATCCGGCTGCTGGCGGGCAAGGCCAAGCGAAACGGCGAGGGCTTCGAGGCGGAGGTGGAACTCCGGGACGGCGTGCCCCACGCGCCGGACGAAATTCACTCCTCGGCCCGGGCGGTGTTGTCGAACCGGCCGCGGCACGAACCTCCCGCCTTTCAACCGCGAATTCCGCTGGACGGTTCCAGCTATCCTCGCCCCTTGAACGAGGTTTACGAACGGATTCTCCGGATCGGGGAAGAGCTGCGGGGCATCCGGGAAATCCGCCACTGCACGCCGGACGGCGTGGTGGCCAAACTGGCCTGCGCCCCCGCCCCGGAGCGCTGGATGGAAAACCCGCTCCGCAGCGGCTGGATCGGCGATCCCCTGGTGCTGGACGCGGCGTTTCAGATGGCGGCGCTCTGGAGCGTCGAACAAACCGGCCGCGAAGCGATTCCCCGCTTCGGCGCGGCCTATCGCCAATATACCGACCGCTTTCCGGAATCCGGCGTCATCGCCGTCTTCGAAATCGGCGAGCGCGGCGATTCCGCCATTTCCGGCGACTTTACCTTTCTGGACGATTCCGGGGCGGTGGTGGCGAGCTTGCGGGGGTTTGAGGCGGAGTTGGTGGGTGGGTAGCCAAGGCTAATTTCGAGGAAAAATCGTGTAGGAAGACCGGCGGACGAGGGGCCTCGTTTGCCGGTTTTTTTTATCCAAGGAAGGAAAAATTGATTTTTCGAAACTTCAAATTTGCGGAAGGAGGAGACGGACGGGGCGAGATCGTGAATTGGATCGCCCCGGGCCTGCCGCGCCATAATGATCAATTCGTTCGTTTTGGATTACGTCGAATTTTTG
>CAYFVR010000066.1:0-10857 GCA_964346545.1 uncultured Desulfobacterales bacterium
ACCGATGAAAATGTCATAACGGATATTTGCCAGAATGACCGAAAAATGTCCAGCGTTCCGGAAGATGGCCGGTTTCGTCCAGCCCGGCCTTGACCTCATAAAGCCGATCCGGATCGATTTCCTCGGCCGATGGCCCGTTCGGCGTCGAAGGCGCTGGAGGCAAACTTGCCGTATCCGTCATTCAGCAGCACCGTTTCGATGGCGGTTTCAAAGGCGGCATCGGAGGTTGGTTTCATGGCGTCCCGCCCAATACGAACTTGGCCCTCTCCCGCCGCAGCATTTCGTACGGCGTCATGACCCGCAGATCGAGGCCGATGCATACGTTGGGAATTTTGATCCTTTTTTGGGAGTTGGCGGGCACCTCGTGCGTCACCACCGCGTGATTCCCCGCAAGAGCATGAGCGACAAGGTAAAAATCCGCCACCTGGAAAAAGGTGTTGATCGCGGCCGGTTCGTACTGCTGGCCAGTCGCCCAGTCACTTACTCTGCCGAATTGCGCGGCAGTTGCCGTATCGGTTTTCAGAAACAGGCCGCTGCCGGTATTTCGCATCCAGTCGGTAAGCTCGTCGGCGCCCGCACCGATCTCATCCGCCACCTTGTCGATACTGAATACCCGGCCGGAGGCATTGTTTTCGATCAACCAATCCCAGAACGCGGGGCAGAAATCCAGGCCGTAATGGAGATTTTTGGCCTGAATGAATACGTTGGCATCGAGGAGGTAGGTCACGGCATCACCTCCAGCTCGCGCGCCGCTTCATAAAAAGTGGATGTTTTTCGCACCCCGAGCAGGCGGAAGGCATCCCGAAACAGGGTTTGTCCCTCCAGAGTGCTGGCAAGAATCGCCCGGGCAAAGAGCTTGCCGGTGCGGGCCCCCAAGGTGCGATAAAAGTTGCCCCCGCCGCCGCCCCCACGATCCAGCGCACGGATTCTCCCCACCTCTTGCCGATAAATCCGCCAGAGGGTGGCCTGATCGATGAATCCCGCATCGAACAGGCGGCGCAAGGCCACCAGGGTACTTATTTTAAACAGGCGGGCCAGACGTTGAATTTCCTCGGCCACCGGCGCGTCAGGTTGGTACGCCTCGCGCAGTTCTTCGAGCGGCGCCAGCAGTTCCGCAGCCACCCGGTTGCACCAGCGCTCCATCCGTTGTTCCGGGATGCTCCCCGCCTCCGGATCGGATACCCCGCTTTCTCCCAGCCAGACATGGGCCAGTTCATGGGCAAGGGTAAACATCTGGGCCGCCTTGCCGTCGGCGCCGTTGAGGAAGACCAGTGGCGCCAACTCGTCGGCCAGGGCAAAACCGCGAAACTCGGCCACATCCAATTTGCGGTGGCTGTTGCTGCCGACAATGGAGCTGGCCATCACCAGCACCCCGGCTTCTTCCGTCTTGGCGATGAGTTGGCGCAGGGCATCCGTCCAGGTGGAGAGCCGCTGCCGCTCGACAATGGAAAGGGCCAAAGACTGCCGCATGGATTCGGCCACAGTTTCGCTTGGGTCCTCCACGGTTGCGCTACCCACAAAGAGGAGCCGGGGCAGGCCGTGCATACGGGCATAGTCGCGGAACCAATCCTGCCGCTGCTGGCAGAGATAGAGCGTGTCCAGCAAAGCGCTGCTGGGCTCGGTCAGGGCTTCATCGCGCAGGGTGCGAAAATCCGGTATCGGCAGTTCCAGTTCCGGTGGTTCGGGCAAGAAGAAATAGCCGATCGGAGTGTGGGTAAGCCGTGCAAAATTCTCCAATTGCCGCAACGTCGGTTGCGCCTCGCCGGTGACCCACAACGGCCATTTGCGAAAACGCTTCCGCAACGTATCATCGGAGAGCCAAGCCCGTTCGGCGGCCCAGCGCAGGACCGGAATGGAGGCGGGCACGGTATTCATGCGCTCATCTCCTCAACAAGAATTTGACCGGTTACGGCGGCGGTGATCAGGGCGGCGCGGCGTTCTTTGGCCAGTGAGATCTTTTCGTAGAAGCCGCGCTCTTCCGGATTGTCGATGGAGATCAGAAAGACGTATTGCGACCAGCTCAGATTGAAAGGAGTATTGAATTTGGCAGATTCCGTCTGCCAAATCTGTGTTGGTTGCGCGAGAAGCGCCAATTTCCCAGATGGCGTCCGGGATTTTTCATTCATTGGCAATTCGGCAGATGGCATCTTCCGAATCCTGGCATACCGGTCACGGTAGATCTGATAAAACTTGCGCATACTTCTCAAATTTCGCTCAGAAAACCCCCGCCCGAACTCTGCCGTCAAGGCGCCAGAAAGCTCCTTGAGCAGGGCCTTGCCGTATTCCGCCCGTTCCTCGCCGCCCTGTTCATGCTCGACGATGCGACGACCAATCTCGAAGCTGGTGAGCACCTCCAGCTCGGCGTCGATTTCGGTCAGCGGACGCGGCGGCGGGTGCTGGAAGAACTCGCGGTTGAAGTTGATCTCATTGCCCGCCTTGCCGATGCCGCCGTCCCGCTCGTCGAAGGTATTGCGGTCGATCCAGGCGTCCGCCACGCAGGGGCGCACCTCGCCCATCAGGTCGGCCACGGACCAAATAAAGTTCGCCAGTTGCTGGAAATTGCCTGGGGTCATGGGTGGGTATCCTTGTGACCGAATTTGAGCTTGCCGCACCAAGTTTGCCCCCGCGCGGAAGGGTGAAAAATAATTTCATGGCCGGCTTCGACGGCGCGGTTCGCGGGAAAGGATCGATCATTGTATCTGACAGATGCGGCAAGAATTGTCCAGCGTTCCGGAACATGCGCGGTCCCGCCGCCGCCATCATGAAACGGGCGGAGCGGCTGGGCCTGATCTCCGCGACGGCCTTCAAAAACTTCAACATCCGTCTCCGAAAAGACGGAATGCACAAAGCCGAGCCGGGAAAATGGTCCGGCGACGAAACCACCCACCGGTTCCGCCGCCTCGTCCACCGCGCCGCCGCCCAAGAATTGATTACACGTTCCAAGGCGAGCGGTTTGTTGGGGATTTCGCTTCGAGAGTTTGACGCGGAATTCGCGGAGACGGCCATGTCCGCATGAGGGTCGCCGTCCAGGACGCCAATATTCTGATCGACCTTGAACTGGCCGAAATACTGGATTCCTGGCTGGAATTGGGAATCGAAACCCACACCACCGATTTCATCGTTCGCCAACTTGAGGCGGGCAAACACCGGGAGGCACTCGCGCGCATTCGAAAAGGGGCCATTCAAAGCCATGCGCTTGACGCGGCGGAAATGGCGGAAATGATCGCCCTCTTCCAGGAACTATCCGGCGGCCCGGATTTGAATGATTGCTCGGTGCTCTTTCTGGCGCAAAAATTGGGCGCACTGCTGCTCACTGGGGACAAACCCCTCCGAATCGAAGCGGAGCGGCGGAGGATTGAAGTGCATGGAACGCTGTGGATTCTGGATCAACTGGTAGCGGAATCCGTTATCGCGCCGACAAACGCGGCGGCAAGTCTGCGAGGCTTGCTTGATACCGGTTTCGATCCGCTGCCGGAGGATGAACTTCGGAGGTGGGAATGAAAATTTTGGGGAGGATGTTGGGTTACGCTTCGCTAACCCAACCTACCGCCGCCCGTCGGAAATGGCCGTAGGGGCTTATTTAATCCGCCCCGGCCCAAGCGGGCGAAAGCGAGGAACTCGCCACAAAAATATTTTTTGAAAAACGGGGTTGTCGGAGTTTCGGGGAATAGTTCCCTCGCCAATTTTTCCCCCAGGGCGTATGCAATACGCCCCTACAAACCAACGAAACCGGGGGGGAATCCTTGGGAATTCCCGCCCGGTTTTCAATTCAAAGCCGCCGACCTACCGCACCGTAAACCACAGCAACACCGCCGGTTCCTCCCCGGCGTTCCGCCAGCGCTCCGGCATGTCCCGGGTCAGATAGACCAAATCCCCCGGGGAAACCGGGTAATCCCGCCCCTCGATTTCCACCACCAGCTTTCCGGAGAGCAGATAGCCCATCTCCTCGCCCCGGTGGCGGAAAAAATGGGCCGGGAGCGTTTTGCCGGCCGGGATTTCCAGCTTGTAGGGCTCCACCTGCCCTTCCACCCCGGGCGGAATCAGCCGTTTGCCCGCAATGCCGCCGCTGGGCTGGTCGGGAAAGGCCACCGCGCCGCCGTCCTCCTCGGAGAAAATCATCTGCCGCCGGGCCCCCTCCGGCGACTGCAAAAAGGCCGCCGGCTCCACCTCCAGAATCTCCGCCATCTTGAACATCGCCGTCAGCGACGGAAAAATCTGGTTGCTTTCCACCTGGGAAATGGTGCTGGGCGTCACGCCCACCAGCCGGGCCAGCTCGGTCTGGGAGAGGCCCCGCCGGGTCCGCAGCGTCTTCAGCCGTCGGCCCAGGTCCACCGTCAGCTCCCGCCGCGTCTCCCGGTCGAAGGTGACCGCCGCGCCGTCGCTCCAGTAGGGCGTGGGCTGGTTCAGCGTGTCGGGGTTCCGGCCCTCCGCCTTCAAAATCGTAATGGCCGATTTGCCCCGCTTGATGGACAGGGCGACGGCCACCTGGGCGATCTGGTTGATGTGGGCCCGCAGCCGGGCGCTGTGGGCCGCCTTTTCCGCCACCCAGTAGGCCACCGTGTTCATCTCGTACAGGCGCGGGCAACTGTGGGTGTAGAACTTCAGCGTCGCATCCTCGCCGTCCCACAGATCCTGCATTCCGGTCAGGCTCTCGAAGACCAGCCGCACGTCCCCGGTCAGGTGGCGATGGCGCTCGTAGACCGAGGCCATCACCGCCTCCGGAGAACGGGGGTCCCGCACCCGGACGATCTCCGCGTCGGATTCGCCGTTTTCGTAAAACCGCTCGAAAACCTCGGATCCGTCGCCCTTGCCGTCGGTGAAACAATCCAGAATGGTCAGGCCCGGATAGACGGCCAGACCGCCCAGCTTTTCCAGCAGATTTTTGGGCGAGCGGTCGAAGCTGACGTAAATCACCGGCTTCTCGGCCCGGCGACATTCCCGGATGAAATTGATGCAAAACGCGCCGGCCAGGCTGCCGGCGTCGTCGTACCAGACCACGTTATCCCCGATGAACAGGCCGCCCAGCAGCCGATCCAGGTGGGAAACGCCGGAGGAAATCCGGCGGGGCGATTCGGTCACGATCATACTCCTGACTCAAAAAAGTTGACGAAAAAGCGGATGGGTTTCATAATTCGGATGGTTCGGATCGCCTGGACAGCCCCCGGGCCTCCAACCGGTCCAGAATGCCGGTCGCCGCGGGCTGACCGGGGCGGATAGCGCGCCCCGAACCGCGCCGGAGCGTCTTGACAAAATTTTCGATGCGATATATTCTACCTGACGAAAATTTTCAAGAGTGACGTAAACTTGCCTCTTTTTCCCGCCTCTTCCCGGCGCGGATCGGGAACGGGTCCGAAGGCGGGGACGACGTTCTCCCCCGCGCGGACGACCTGCCCGCGCCTCGGTCGCCCGAAATCGCCGCCCGGGATCGTCAACGTCGCCATCGAGGAACTCGAAACGCCAAAACGGACGTGGCTCGCGGCCGGCATGGTTCATGAAAGAATCCGGTTTCCGTCGTCGCCCGGAAATCGCGTCGGGCGACGAAGCGTCCACCAACGACCGTTCGCGTCCCCCCGGAACCTCGTCGAATCCGAACCGGAAATCGCAGCCTTGTCCGGCCCGAAAATGGCCCCCGGATTTCATTTCCGGAGCCCGTGGCGGGGCCGCGCAACGGAACCGGCGATCCGGATCATCGATCGAAATGGGAAATCAACCCTGCGGCCCGGAACGAAAACTCCCTTCCGGGTCAACGTCGAACAAAGGAGCCTGACTATGTGCGGCATTTGCGGCGACATCCGCGCCCGGCAATCCGCGCCGGATACCGTCAACGCCATGATGGCGGCGATGGCCGACCGGGGGCCGGACGCCATGGGATTGTTCGTCCAGGGCAACGCCGCCCTGGGCCATCGCCGGCTGAAAATTTTCGATCTCAGCGAACGGGCCGGGCAGCCCATGGTGGACCCCCATCTGGGCCTCTCCATGGTCTACAACGGCGCCATCTACAATTACCGGGAACTTCGGAAGGAGCTGGAGGGGAAAGGATACACCTTTTTTTCCACCGGCGACACCGAAGTGGCGCTCAAGGCGTATCACGCCTGGGGCCGGGACTGCCTCCAGCGGCTCAACGGCATGTTCGCCTTCGCCGTCTGGCGCCGGGACACCGGCGACCTGTTTATCGCCCGGGACCGGCTGGGCATCAAACCGCTCTACTACATTTCCGAACCGGACCGGTTTCGCTTCGCCTCCTCCCTGCCGGCCCTGCTGGCCGGGGGAGACGTGGACACCGAGATCGACGCGGCGGCCCTGCACCACTACATGACCTTCCATTCCATCGTGCCGCCGCCGCGCACCCTGCTCAAGGGCGTGAAGAAGCTGCCGCCCGGGACCACGCTGACCCTGCGGGCCGACGGGAAGGTCCACGAGGAGCGCTACTGGACCCTGGACGTCCGCCCCGATCCGGAAACCGCGGGCTACGGCGAGGACGACTGGCGGGAGCGCGCGCTGCTGGAGCTGGAAAAGGCGGTGGCCCGGCGGCAGATCGCCGACGTGCCCGTGGGCGTGCTCCTCTCCGGCGGGCTGGATTCCAGCCTGGTGGTGGGGCTGCTGGCCCGATCCGGCCAGAGCGATCTCAACACCTTTTCCATCGGCTTTGAAAGCGCCGGGGGCGAGCGGGGGGACGAGTTCCAGTATTCCGACGTGATCGCCGAGCATTTCGGCACCGTCCACCACAAAATCGAGGTGGACGCCAAACGGGTGCTGCCCGCCATGGAAGCCTGCGTCCGGGCCATGAGCGAACCCATGGTCAGCCACGACTGCATCGGCTTCTTCCTGCTCAGCCAGGAGGTCTCCAAACATCTCAAGGTGGTGCAGAGCGGCCAAGGGGCGGACGAGATTTTCGCCGGCTACCACTGGTATCCGCCCATGCTGGAAACCGACGACCCGCTGGCCACCTACCGGAAGGTTTTTTTCGACGGAGACCAGGCCGACTTCGCCCGGGCGGTCCATCCCCGGTTCGTCTCCGCCGACTTCAGCGCGGAGTTCGTGGCGGCCCGGTTCGACTCCCTGCCCGACGCGCCGACCCCGGCGGACAAGGCCCTGCACCTGGACACCACGGTCATGCTCATCGACGATCCGGTGAAGCGGGTGGACAACATGACCATGGCCTGGGGGCTGGAGGCGCGGGTGCCCTTTTTGGACCACGAGCTGGTGGAATTCGCCGCCCGCATTCCGGCGGAACTGAAAATCCGGGAGGGCGGAAAGTTCATCCTCAAAGAGGCGGCCCGCAAGGTGATCCCGGCCCACGTCATCGACCGGCCCAAGGGCTATTTCCCGGTGCCGGTGCTGAAATACTTCCGGGGCGACTACCTCAAATTCGTCACCGACGTTCTGACCGATCCCACATCCCGGGAGCGGGAAATTTTTCGGCCGGAATACGTGGATCGGGTGCTGAAAAATCCCGACGACCACATCACCCCGTTGCGGGGCTCGCGACTCTGGCAGATGGCGCTGCTTCAATATTGGCTGACCGTGCATGCCCTGTAGATCGAATCCCCGACGGTTCGTGATCGCGGCCGAACCGACGGCCCGCCGACGTTCCGTTTCCGGAGTCTTTTCGGAATTGGGTCCGTCCGACGCCGGCGGGCCGAAAGCCTTTCCACCGGCGATTCCGGCTCGCCGAGGTCCGAAAACGCCCGGCCAAACGCGTCGCCGCCGGAAACGCCCATGCCCCCGTCGCCGATGAAGGGAAAGGGTTCGAACATGCGGAAAAAATCGCAAGTGCGGTATCGACTGGATCGCCAAACCGCGCCCTCGGTGCGCAACTGGAAAAAGCCGAGCCCGCCCGAAGCCCAAAAGATGGCCGCCGACGTGACGGTGGACATGGGCTGGGGCCGCCTCATCTTCGGGCAGACCTTCGGCGACCCCTGCAATCTGGCCCAGGCCATCCGCGCCGAGGAGGCCCATCGACGGGACATCGCCTACTACATCCGCGATCCCCACGTGGTCTTGTCCATCGCGCCGGACGAGCTGTTTCTGGACCCCTCCCACAGCTATCGTTGCTGGAACCACGACTATCGACCCGACCACCGGCCCAGCCCGGCCTTCCACATCCGACGGCTGGTCTCCATCGACGACGCCAAGGCGGTGAACCGGATCTACGCGTCCCGCGGCATGGTCACCTGCAACCCGACCTTCATGACCGACCGCCACGCCTCGCGGCTTCGCACCTACTTCGTGGTGGAAACCAGCGACGCCGAAAAACGGATCATCGGCACCGTCACCGGCGTGGACCATGTGGAGGCCTTCGACGACATCGAAAAGGGGAGCAGCCTCTGGTGTCTGGCGGTGGACCCCCAGGCCAACGCGCCCGGCGTGGGCGAGGCCCTGGTCCGCCATCTGCTGGAGCATTACTTCACCCGGGGCCGGGCCTACGTGGACCTCTCGGTGATGCACGACAACGAGGAGGCGATCCGGCTGTACGAAAAGCTGGGCTTCCGGCGGGCGCCCATCTTTTGCATCAAGCGGAAGAATCCCATCAACGAGCCGCTGTACACCCCGCCGCTGCCGGAGGCGGAGCTGAACATCTACGCCGGCATCATCGTGAAGGAAGCCCGGCGGCGGGGCATCGGCGTGGAAGTCATCGACGCCGAATACGGCTACTTCGCCCTCCACCACGGCGGGCGGAAGATCGTCTGCCGCGAGTCGCTGTCCGAAATGACCTCGGCGGTGGCCATGAGCCGCTGCGACGACAAACGGGTGACCCACCGGGTGCTGCGGTCCAAGGGGCTGCGCGCGCCGAGCCAGTACGTCAACGCACTTCCGCCCTCGGTGGACGAGGGCCGCTGGGTGGTGAAGCCCGCGCGAGGCGAGCAGGGCGTGGGCATCAGCGTGGACGTTCGCGGCCGGGAGGAGGTGGAGGCGGCCATGGAGATCGCCCGCCGGGAATGCCGGGACGTGCTGGTGGAGACCTACGTGGAAGGCCGGGACCTGCGGCTCATCGTCATCGATTTCAAGGTGGTGGCCGCCGCCGTTCGCAGGCCGCCCCGAATCGCCGGGGACGGCATTCACGACATCGCCCGGTTGATTGAAAAATACAACCGCCGCCGGGCCGCCGCCACCGGCGGGGAGAGCCGGGTGCCGGTGGACGACGAGACCCGCCGCTGCCTGGCCCTGGCCGGATACGGCCTGGACACGGTGTTGCCCACCGGCGAGGAGGTGGACGTGCGAAAAACCGCCAACCTCCACACCGGCGGCACCATCCACGACGTGACGGCGGAACTTCACCCCGACCTCCGGGCCGCCGCGGAAGCGGGCGCCCGGGCGCTCAACATCCCGGTGGTCGGATTCGACTTCATGGCGCCGGACGTCTCCGGCCCCGATTACGTGATCATCGAAGCCAACGAGCGGCCGGGGCTGGCCAACCACGAACCCCAGCCCACGGCCGAACGCTTTATCGACCTGCTGTTTCCCCAAACCGCGACCAGCCCGCCGGCGGCCTGCGAGACCTAACCCTCCCGCGGTCCGCGTGGCGCAGAAAGAAATTTACCGAATGAAACCCTTGCCAATCGACGAATCCTATCTAAAGAAAACCCTGACATCTCTGCTAAACATCCCGAGCCCCTCGGGCTACACCGACCAGATCGTCCACTACGTGGGCCGGGAATTGCAGGAACTCAAGATCAAATTCGACGTGACCCGCCGGGGCGCCATCCGGGCCACCCTGCCGGGCCGGCAATCCATGGCCGGCCGGGCCATCGCCGTCCATCTGGACACCCTGGGCGCCATGGTCCGGGAACTCAAGGGCAACGGCCGGCTGGCCATCGCCCCCGTGGGCACCTGGTCCAGCCGTTTCGCCGAGGGCGCCCGGGTCACCGTCTTCACCGAGGAGGGCCCCTACCGGGGCACGGTGTTGCCGATCAAGGCGTCGGGCCACACCTTCGCCGACGAGGTGGACACCCAGCCCAACACCTGGGACCAGATCGAAATCCGGGTGGACGAGCGCATTTATCAACGGAAAGACCTGATCAACGCCGGTTTCAACGTGGGGGATTTCGTGGCGTTCGACGCCACGCCGGAAATCACCGGCAACGACTTCGTCAACGCCCGCCACCTGGACGACAAGGCCGGGGTGGCGGTGCTGATGGCGGTGGCCAGGGAGGTGGCCCGCAACGGGCTCGTCCTGCCGGTCTCCTGCCATCTCATCTTCACCATCGCGGAGGAAGTGGGCTTCGGCGCGTCCGCGGTGCTCTACGGCGACGTGGCCGAAATGGTGGTCATCGACAACGCCACCGTGGCCCCGGGACAAAATTCCTGGGAGTTTGGCGTCACCATCGCCATGATGGACGGCGCGGGCCCCTTCGACTATCATTTGACCCGCAAGATGATCGACATCTGCCGGGACTACGAGATCGAATACAGCCGGGACGTCTTCCGCCACTACCGCAGCGATTCGGCCTCGGCCATCGAGGCGGGCAACGACACCCGCACGGCGCTGCTGGGCTTCGGCGTGGACGCCTCCCACGGCTACGAACGGACCCACCTCTCCTCCCTGCGGTCGGTGGCCCGGCTCGTGGGACTCTACCTGCAAAGTCCGCCCATGTTTGATCGGGACAAGGACACGCTGTCGTCCCTCAACGGGTTTCCCCATCAGCCCGAGCGGGACATCATCCAGATCGAAACCTGATCGAAACCTGAACCTTTTTCGAGGAGATTCCATGCCGTTTTTCGGCTCCCTGGCGTTTTCCCAGCGCACGGCGGCCTCCCTGATCTCCCTGGCGGGGCTCACCGCCGCGGTCTACCTGGGCGTGGGCGCGTTCTACAAAGTGGTCACGGCCCGCATGACCGCTTCGGCCCGTCCGGCCC
>CAYFVR010000066.1:10957-19652 GCA_964346545.1 uncultured Desulfobacterales bacterium
CGGGACGCCACCATCCAGCGAATCCTGCGGGACAGAATCGTGTTGCGGCGCAACGGAGAGCGGGAAGTGCTGCAACTGGCCGACCGAGGCTCCCGACGCCGCCGGTCGGTGGCGCGACGGCCCGCCGCCCGGAGCGGCGGCTCCCAGGCGACCACCCAGCGCATCGCCGTCTCCCGGGCCCGGGTGGATCGGGCCATGGGCAACTTGGGCGACCTGATGAAGCAGGCCCGGATCCGGCCCCATTTCCGCAACGGCAAGCCCGACGGGCTCACCTTGAGCCGCATTCGTCGCGGGTCGATCTTCCGCCGACTGGGGCTGCGCAGCGGCGACATCATCCAGGGCGTCAACGGCCGGCCGGTGCGCACCGTGGACGACGCGCTGGCCTTTTACCAAGGGCTGAAATCTTCGGATCAGGTCTCGCTGGAAATTCGCCGACGGGGCCGAAACCGCAACATCGAATACAACATTCGGTAGCGGCTCGGCTTATTTCTCTAGACGAAACGACTCGGATAGACACCTGAACGGGGGACGCCCCGACGCCCCCTTCCCGGAAGGAGACAGGCAACCATGCGGAAAAGTTCCCGTCCGTCGACGGATGCCGGCCGTACCGCGCCGACGCTCACCCTGCTCGGGGCGCTCCTGCTCGCGCTCGTCGCGGCGGTTCCCGCCGCGGCGGCCGACCGCGTGTCGGTGGACGTTCCGGTGGCCAACGTGCGATCCGGCCCGGGAACCGGAAACAATGTGCTGTGGAAGGTGGAAAAAAATCATCCGCTGGAGGTCGTTCAACGCTCCGGCCGGTGGATTCAATTTCGCGATTACGAAGGCGACCGGGGTTGGATCTATGACGATCTGGTCAGCGACATGGACGCCGTGATCGTGCGGAAAGACAATTGCAACGTCCGTTCCGGTCCGGGCACCGACAACCCCGTTCAGTTCGTGGCGGAACGGGGCGTGCCCTTTCGGGCGCTGGAACGAAATGGCAACTGGATTCGCGTCCAGCATGCCGACGGGGACGAGGGCTGGATTCATCAATCGCTGGTCTGGTAGCCCGGAAAAAGCCGGAAAACCCGACGCCGGCGCCCCTCGCCCCTCAACTCATTTACGGAGGCAATCCCAATATGGAAGAACAACAGCTCAGTTCGGGCGATCTCGCCAAAATCGAATTCATCATCCGTCTCAAGGACGGCACTCAGTTCAGCGTGTCCAAAGGCCGCCAGTCCCTGGAGTTCGTGGTGGGGGAGGACAGCGGCCTGCCCAAGGAATTTGAAGACGGCCTTCTGGGGATGACCCCCAAGGAGACGCGAATGGTCGGCATCCCGACCGAAACGGCGTTCGGGCCCAATCGGAACGAATTTCTGCGCAGCTTCGACAAAACCAATATTCCCGAAGGCAAACTGAACCTGACCGGAAACACCGTGCTGGTGAAACGGGCCAACGGAAAGTTCGTTCCCACCACCGTGACCGCCGTGGACCCCAACCGGGTGACCGTGGACGCCGAAGGCATTTTCGAGGGCAAGGAAATGGTCGCCGACGTGACCCTGGTCCGGATCGGACCCGAGGTGGAGGAAGACCCCGAAGCCGCCGAGGAGACCCCGGAAACCGCCTTCTGACGCCAAACGCTCCGTTCCCTTTTCGCGCCCGGTCTGGCCCCGATTCGCTCCGGGCTTCGGGCGCAAAAAAAAATCCCTCCGTGGAAACCGGAGGGATTTTTTTTTGGGGCCGGGCGGAATTGACGGTTCGGATTACCCCTTGGCGCCTTGGTCCTCGGGCAGGTGAACCACCAGCACCGGCCGCCTGGAGCGGCGCAGCACCCGCTGGGCGGTGCTGCCCATGATGGCGCCGGCCAGTCCGCCGTGGCCGTAGGAGCCCATGACGATCAGGTCGCAGTCGCGTTCCTCGGCGGTTTTCACGATTTCGTCCACCGGCTTCCCGCGGATCACGATGGTTTCGTCCATCGCCACGTCGTGCTCGCCGATGTTGTCCTGCACCTGCCGGGTGAAATGGTCCAGCACCTCCCGGATGGCCACGTTGTCCCGCTTCTTCCCGATCAGGGCCGAGCGGGCCTCGTTTTCGTTGCGCTTCCGGATCTCGTCCCATTTTTCCTCCCCCACGTAGCCGACGATGCCGGCGTCCATGTCCGGATCGTTCGCCAGCACATGGAGAATGTCCAGCTTGGCGCCGTAGGCGTTGGCCAGGCTGAAGGCGTAGGCCAGCGCGTAGCGGGCGCTATCGGACAGGTCGGTGGCGTAGAGAACTCGCTTGATGTTCACTTCGGGCAGTATCATCGATTTCCTCCTGGTTGCGCGACCGGATCGACTTCCCGGCGACCGTTCCGCGAACAAATCGCGGGCTTCCATTCCATTTTCCTTCCACCGCCGCCAAAAAAGGCGGCCCCCGCCGCGGCGCTCGGGGAACCGCGACTCAGGCGGTCGCCTTGCGAAAAAAGTTGCGCAGATTCTTGATCCAGATGCCGCTCAAAAAGTAGCTGTAGGCATAGGTTCCAAGGATGATCAGCACGAAGGCCTTGGTGATGTCCATGGGCGATCCGTCCAGGGAAAATCCCGGCACGTAGCCGAAGAGGAACGGCCCCAGATAGAGGAACTTGGCGAACTTGAAAGCGGTGAACGCCGTCTTCCACATGTTGGCGCCGGCGATGGTCGCCCCGGCGAATGCGGCGATGCAAACCGGCGGCGTGATGTTGGAATCCTGGCTGAGCCAGTAGACGATCATGTGGGCCGCGATCTGGTTGACGCCCAGGTGGGTCAGCGCCGGCACCGCCACCACGGCGGTGATCAGATAGGCGGCCGTCACCGGAACGCCCATCCCCAGCACCAGGGAGGCCAGCGCCACCAGCAAAATGGTGAGAACCAGCGACCCGCCGGCCAGCTCGATGACGATGTCGGCGAAGGTCAGCACCAGCCCGCTGAAGGTCAGCACGCCGATGATGATGCCGATGACGCCCACGGTGGCGCCGATCTTGAGGCTGGACTCGGTGCCGGCGCGGCAGGCGTTCACGAAGCGGGTCAGCTCCTCCCGGGTTTTCTCGCGGGGGTCCTTGCGGAACCAGTTGACCAAAAGCGTGGCGACCAGGCCCAGCGTCACCAGGTTGCTCCGGTCCAGATATTCGCGCACGTCCCGCAGGGTGTTCGGATCGATCCATCCCCACCCGCCCATCTTGTTGGCGAAGATCAGCAATACGCCGCCCAGCATAACGACGCCCATGATAATGGCCAAGGTCGGGTCGATCCGGGTTTCCGGGTCCTTGAAGCTGACGGCGATGCAGGTGGCCAGTCCCAAAATCGCCGAATATCCCGGAGAGTAGCCGGTGAGCATCAGAATCGTGATGATGACCAGCGGCAGGGTGTACACCCATTCCTTCCGGAGAATCTCCATGGCGTCCATCCCGGACTTTTCGCCGACGACGCCGTGCATTTTGGCCTCGTAGTGAACCATGACGAAAACGCTGAAAAAGTACATCAGCGCCGGGAAAATGGCCACCAGCATGATCCGGGAATACGGCAGCCCGGTCAGCTCGGCCATGATGAAGCCGCCCGCCCCCATGATGGGCGGCATGAACATCCCGCCGATGGAGGCCGCCGGCTCGATGCCGCCGGCGACGTGGGGCCTGAAGCCGGCCCGCTTCATCATCGGAATGGTGAAGGCGCCGGTGGAGACGGTGTTGGCGATGGCGCTGCCGGAGATGGAGCCGAACAGGCCGCTGGCGATGACCGAAACCTTTCCCGGACCGCCGATCTTGTGACCCACCGCCGCCAGCGGAAAGTCGATGAAAAATTTCTGGGCTCCGCATTTTTCCAGAAACGCGCCGAACAGCACGAACAGGACCACATAGGTGGCCAGCACGTTGGCCATGATGCCGAAGACGCCGTCGCTGCGGTAAAAAATGCTGTTGCACAAATTGGGGAAGGTGGCCCCGGCATGGGCGAAGAGTTCGGGCAGCTGGGGGCCGTAGACGCCGTAGAGCAGCATCAGCACGCCGATGACCACGAAGACCGTGCCCACCACCCGCCGGGCCAGCTCGATGCCGATGAGCACGCCGACCATGGCCATGGCGGTGTCCAGCGTGGTTTCCGCGCCGACCCGGTAGTTGATCACCTCGAAATTGACGATCCAATAGCCGATGGTGACGATGGAAAGCAGGATCAGCAGATAATCGATGCCGCGACGCGCGAAGTACGGAAGTTGGATGGGCAGCCTGGATGGATTTTCGGTCTGGTAGAGCAGAAAAACCAGAATATAGGTAATGATGACGTAAATGCCGCGGTGATACTGGGTGGACGCCGGCTCGATGACGGCCGAATAGGAATAATACAGAACCAGAAAGATCGACAAAAAGTCGAAAATTTTCTGTTCCAGGGGTTTGAGCTTCTTGTACACGTCGGTTCCCTCTCGTGGGCAGCAGGGTATAAGGTCATGGGCAATAGGCCATGGGCGGGGCCATGGCGGCCCCATTTGCCCATGCCTATTCCCTGTCTCCCGATGTCAAACGGCTTCGGGAAGCCCGGTACGACTTATTCCTTCATTCCTTCATTCCTTCATTTCTTCTTTTTCTTCCATGACGCCCTTCTCCTTCCAGAACTTGGCCGCGCCCGGATGCATGGGGGTCACGATGCCGCGCGGGCCGTTCTCGATGCTCATCTCTTTGAAGGTCTTCTTCTGGCTGACCATGTGCTTCAGCCCTTCCTCGGTGTAGACCAGGGAGAGCATCTTGTGGACCACGTCGTCCGACACGTCGCTGTGGGCCACCCAAAGGGCGGCATCCTGAAAGGAGGGCACGTCCTTCTCCACCCCGCGGTAGGTGCCGGCGGGAATGACCAGCTTGTCGAAGTAGGGATATTCTTCGTAGAAATTGGCCTTTTCGGCGTCGGCGTGGAGGTTGACCAGCTTGATGTTGTTGGTCTGGGCGGCCATGATGACGGCGCCGCTGGGGAAGGCGGTGAACAGCCAGAAGGCGTCGAGCTGGTTGTTGCCGAAGGCGGCCGCCGCGTCGTTGTAGCCCATGGCGTTGCGCTCGATCTTGTCCCAGATGCCCATGTGGGTGAAGAACAGTTCGCAGTTGGCGAAGGCGCCGGAGCCGGCGTTGCCCACGCCCACCTTCTTGCCCTCCAAGTCCTTGACGCTGTCGATGCCCGAATCGTCCCGGACCACCAGCTGGGCCGGCGCGCCGTAAAGGTAGGCCACGGCCATCACGTCTTCATACTTGGTCGGATCGTTTTTCATCCGGCCGTTGCGGCCCAGAAAAACGTGGCCCGAGTAGACGACGCCCATCTGGTTCCGGCCGGAGTTGACCCGGCGAAGGTTTTCCACCGAGCCGCCGGAAGACTGGGCGCGGACGGAAAATTCCTCGACCTCTTTCAGCGGCTTAAAGGTCTGAAGGGCGTTGGCCACCACCTGAAAGGTGCCGCCGGCGGGACCGCCGCCGAAAATGACGCGCTCCTTGGCGGGCGCGTCGGACGGGACAACCAAAACCAGCGCGGTAATCGCGAACAGAACCGTCAGTGCGCCACAGAAATTTCTCCGCATGAATTCCTCCTCGTTGCTCGTTTTCAATTGGGCCGGCGGCGCGGAGCCCATCCCCGCGCGACGAACCGGCCGTTCCTTGCCGCCCCAACCGAAGCAAAATGCGTTCCATGGAAGCCAAAGACGACAAGGCGGGTTTCCGAGGCGGAGGCGTCGGCCGGCAAACGAACGAATTTATCGACGAACCGATCCCTTTTGCCCATGGCGCCCATGGGATGGAACGGCGGAAGCCCCGTTCCGGCCATTCCCCCTCGGGAACCCCCTCCCCCGAGCATCGAAATCCCAGGCGGTTCCCGCGACGACGGGCGAAGAACGCGCCCCGCAAACCGGCCCGGCCGGAAACGGAGACGGTCGAAAATCCACCGGCGGGAGGTGAATTTCCGCCGGTCCCCCGCGATCCCCGACCGGGGGGAGGGGGACCTAATAGCCTCGATTGTCGTCGTCCATGCTCCGTTCATCAAAAGACGGTTTCCGACCCACCAGCCCTTCCAGCATCCGAAGTTCCGCGTCGCCGTGGTTTTTCATGGGGGCGTCCAAAAACCATTCGCCCCCTTCGCTTTCGGCGAGGATGTAATACGGCCGCTCGTGATGACGGGTGCGGGCGGTCCGTTTCTCGCCGGGGGAGCGACGAGCTTCGAACTCCACGGTCCCGTAGCAGGTGCAAAAATAGGAGCGGGACGGGTCCACTTCCATGTAAAGACCGGTGCCGCGGATGCCCGCCACGGCGGTGGGCGTTTCCACATGGCGCTCTTTTCCGCTGAACACCGAAGCGAGCGTGCCGGCGTCGAACACGCCCATCAGCGCTCCGGCGCCGATCTGGAGCCGCCGGAGGAAATCCCCGTCGGCGCCTTCCTCCGCTGGAATCTCCAGCCGGGTTTCGGCCCGCAGCAGATAGGCGTCCTTTCCCGCCACGAAGGTGGCTTTGGCGTCGGGACCGGTTTCCACCACGTCCCCCGGCCTGACCAAGTCGCCGATCTGGGCGGGACGGCCGTTCAGTTGAACATTTCCGACGATTTCCCGAAATCCCTGGGGAATGTCGGCCGCGCCCATGGCCCGGGCCAGGCGAACGGGATCCAGGCAGGCCGCGCCGCCGGCGAGGACCGCTGTTTTCACGAAATTTCTGCGACGGATATCCATGGCGAACTCCAAGGTTGATTTGGGGTGGGAGATTTCGCGCGTCGGTTTGCCGGGCGCGAGAACGGGGACGAAAACCGGATTCGCGGGATCATTACTGCCGCGTCCGAAGGCGGATTCATCGGGCCGGCCGGGCCGAATTGACAGTCCCCGGTTCCTTTGTTATTCTTTGCGGACAAGTAATTTCGGGAAATGGACAACCATCCGGCGGCTTCCATGAAACGGTACGACGACATCTTCACATGGGAAGGTTGGGGCGGAGCGTTCAATCTGGGCGGCGGCCGATGTCATCTGCGATTCTTCGATCTCCGAAAAGAGTCTCCCGCGGAAGTCGGGCTGTTGAAGCCCTTCGTCGCGGTGGTGACCGACCTGCCTCGGGAAGGATGGAAGCCCGACCAGATGTCGGTGAAAAGTTGCGCCCTCCACGCGGCCAGCCAGTTCGTTCGTCAGTTCGGCTTGTCCCCGCAACGGATGCGGTGGATCGAATATTATCCGCCGCCCGATCCGCAGATCCGGTACGGCAAAGAGCGTTTCGACGAGGCGTCCTTTACCTGGGAGGGAGACCGGGCGGTCTACGTCCGCTGGAAATCCTTGGATCCCGCGACGGAAGAGGAGATGCGGAAGCTGCTTTCTCTGGAGCCCCTCGCCGATTCGGAGATCTGAAGCCGGATCGGGCGGCACGGCGGGTTCGAAGCTCGGATGTTCGGCTTATCGCCGGTCGGAAATCTCCCCCCAGTGGAAGCCGGAAGGACGGGCCTCCATCGCGGACGTCCCGAGGGCGCTCCAAACCGGGAGACGGCGTTTCATGATGATGCCCCATGCGCCCGGAAAACGCAACCGACTTTCCGGGCGTCGCCGAATCCCGTCGGAATTTTCGCGGAGATTCCCTTCATTTAATCCCAATACCGTTCATTTTGGCGAAAATTTGTAGGGGCGAATTGCATTCGCCCTCGGACAATCGGGCACATTCGTCCCTTGGACGTCCCAAAATGAACGGTATCGTGTTTATCCCCATGTTTACACGAAAACGACATCGACCGCGCTTTTGAGGCATGGAATCTCCAAACATGGAGACGGGCCTCCGCGGCCAGCCCTAGGGTTTCGAAAACCTCGATGGCCGACCCCCGAAGGCGGGGCCAACGTTTTTTTCATCCACCGAACAGGAAAGGAAGGCGAACATGAGCGAACGCAGCGGCGCCGTAACCATGAAGGGCAATCCCCTCACCTTGACCGGAACCGAAGTGTCCGTGGGCGACGCCGCTCCGGACGTCGCGCTGGTCAACAACGATCTTCAGCCGGCCAAAATTTCGGACTGGAAAGGCAAAGTGGTCGTGATCGCGTCGGTCCCGTCCCTCGACACCCCGGTCTGCGACATGGAAACCCGCCGGTTCAACTCCGAAGCCACCGGCCTGGGGGACGACGTGGTGATCCTCACCGTCAGCATGGACCTGCCCTTCGCCCAGAAGCGCTGGTGCGGGGCCAACGGGGTGGAAAACGTCATCACTCTCTCCGATTACAAGGACGCCGCCTTCGGAGAAGCCTACGGCGTGCTGGTGAAGGAATTGCGCCTGCTGGCCCGCGCCGTTTTCGTGCTGGATCGGGAGGGAACCGTCCAATACAAGGAGCTGGTGAAGGAAATCGCCGAGGAGCCCGACTACAACGCGGCCGTCGCCGCCGTCAAAAAGCTCGCGTAAATCCGATTCCCTTGACACGAGACGATTTGCGGAATAAAAAAACCGCCGGGTGAGCGCCCCCCCCGGCGGTTCGGCGTCTTCCCCTCGAAATTTTCGATTCGAAAGAAAGCGCGCGGGCAAAGGCGAAACGAGGGCCGCGACATCTTCCCGCTCCCGGTCGTCCGCGAAGAAAATCACCATCCCCTCTTTCACAACCAACCTCTCTTTCACAACCAACCCTCTCTTTCACAACCAACCCTCTCTTTCACAACCAACCCTCTCTTTCACAACCAACCCTCTCTTTCACAACCAACCCTCTCTTTCACAACCAACCCTCTCTTTCACAACCA
>CAYFVR010000067.1:0-19587 GCA_964346545.1 uncultured Desulfobacterales bacterium
TGGTTGGAAGTGCCGGAAATGGAAACCATGGCCGCGCCGATCAGGGAAACCGCGGCAATGGTGGCCATCAAAATAATCACGGCGGAACCTCGGCGGGCGAAGGCGGGTCGGCTCATCCCAAACCTCGCAGAAAGACCCGGGCTTCGAACCGGACGACGGTATCCTGGGGCCCGTTCAGGTCCAGGTGAATGGTGACCAGACGAATCCGGGGCAGATCCGATGGCGGCACCCTGTTGGCCAACGGCGGCGGATCTTCGGCGTAGGTTTCGGCATAGGTCAAAAAAAAGCGGCGAACGTCGTCCACGAGCACTTCCCCGTTCAGATTCACCGTGCCCGCGCCGGGGTCGTGGTTGATCCGGATTTCCCGATCCCGACCGTCGTCGGTGCGAACGAAGGAGATGTCGTCGGCGCCGGGGGCCGGATCGGTTCCCAGCGCCGACGCCATCCGCAACTCCTTCGCCATCCGCGTCATGCCCATCTGCCCCTTCATGAAGGCCTCGGCGTTCTGGCGAGAATGCAAAAAACCGCCGATCACCTGAACCATCCCCAGTCCCCAAATGCCCCCGATGATTCCCATCAGCAGCAAGGACGCGATCAGCTCCACCAGGGAAAAGCCCCGGGAACGCACGTTCCGTCCAGTCGGCAACTGAATCATGGCGGGTTCTCGCAAAACCGGAAAAGGGTTTTCAAGGCCATATGAAACAAGCTCGTTTCGAAAAAGGCAAGCAGAGCCGGGACGGCTTCGGGCACGACGGGGAAACCGGAATCCAAGGCCATTGAATCCGCCCCCGTCAGTAAGACGTGGTGAACAAGGTCGTAATTCGTTCCCCATCTCCGTTGACCAGGGTCACCTTCAACGTATTCCGGGGGTCGCCCGGCGCGACCGGCCGCTCCCCTTCGCCGACGGAAAAGTGGATGAAACCCAAATGCCGAACGCCGTAGCGTCCGTATTCATAATCCCGAACCACCCCGTCCACGCTCCCCGCCTCGCCGCCTTCGGCCAGCCGGGGAATTTTTTCAAGGAAGTCGTCCAATTCTCCGGGGAGCACCTCCCAGCGGGTCGTGCCGTCCGGAACAATGGTTCCCGGGACGTTGCTCCAGGCGGGTTGGTTGGGACCGCTTTCGCCGTTTTCCTCGATGCACCGGAAAAGATGACCGAATTCCCGATCCGGCGCCCGAACCCGGTCCCCGGATTGGTAGGGGGCGTTGGACCTCCAGGGGGGCGCGGTGTTCGCGCCGACCCGACTGGAATAATCGGAAGTCAAATTTTCGACGGCGGCGGAAAGATCCAGGGATTTTTGAAGGCTCGCCAGGGGCACGTATCCGTGGGTCATCGCCCGGCCGAAATAGGCGTACATCATGGACGCCAGAATGGAGGTCGCGACCAAAAGAACGGTCATTTCCAACAGGGTGAATCCAGCCTGCAATCGACGCCGCGTTTTCATTGGATAAAGCCGGTTTCCGGATGAATCCGGAAATCGAGCGATTGCCCCCGGACGACATCCGTCAAGGTGACCAATAGGGCCTCCCCGTTGACCGGCCGCCCCCATTTGTCCCACCGAAGATCCCCCGCCGTCGCGCCGGTTTCGGACATGGAAACGGCCAGGGAGACGCCCGCTCTCAGCGTGCGCGTGGAGGCGGTCTCGTTGGGAAAGGCCAGGCCGGCCGGGCTTCCGTTTCGGTAGAGGGAATACCGGTCGGTTTCGAACCGAATCTCCCAGGAATGGACGTCGTTCACCAGGGCCAGATGCCGGACGTAGCGGATATGGGATTTCAAAATTTCCGCTTCGGTGGCCAGGTCCAAATCGCCTTCCCGGCTTCGGGTGACCACCATTCCGGACAGTATCGACAGAACCAGCAGGACGACCAAAATTTCCAGAAGGGAAAAACCGTTCGCTTTCAAGACATCCCCCTCTTCCAACCCCGCCGGAAATCCCGCCCGCCCACATGGCAAACGGTTCCCAGCGTCCAAAAGATCAGCAATCCCGCCGCCCACGGATACATGCTTTCGAAAAGGTGACCCGACCGACAAATCAGCCATGCGCCATTCAAAAACAGAAGCATGAGATAAAGGGCGAGGAACGAACGGGCGGTTCGAATACAATTCCCGGCCCGGAACAAGGTGGCGACCCCGCCCGCCGCCAGCAGCAGCCCAAAAGCGAAACCGACCAACGGCTGCCGACGCATCCAAAGCGGCAGACCTTCGGCGGGGAAACGGGCGACGAATCCGTCATGCAAAAGAAAGGAAACCAAAACGTGAAAGTATCCGCCCACCAACAACATCCGCACAAGACGACGTTCTCCTTCATTTCGAGTCAGCCAGACATTCTGGAGGCGCCGATACCCCCTGGCGGGCCATCTTCCCGTCGAACCCGAAACTTCCGGTTTCCAATCGGGTTCCAGGCCGTGAAACGTCCCTTTCGCCGCGACGGTCGTTTCGCCCAGCGCCTTGAGACGACGAGCGATGTCTTCTCTGGAAATCGTCATTTTCCCGTGTGAAATAGGGGGCATTGGAAATTATTCAGCCGACGCGAAGGCGAAACCCCTCGGGTTTTACCGGATCGGATCGAAAGGCTCGCCGCTCAAGGTTTCCCGGAGTTTGTCCAGCCCGCGATAGACCCGCATTTTTGCCGCGCTCACGGAAATCCCCAAAACTTCGCCAATTTCGCCAAACGAAAGATTTTCCATAAACCGCAACAATACCGCTTCCCGCAACGTGGGGGCAATTTGATTCAAGCCCCATTGGATCATCCGCTCGCCTTCAAGGCGAATAAGCTGTTTTTCGGCGTCCGGAGCCGGATCCGGCATGAATTCCCCGATCCTTCGGAAAGGAAACGGAAAAAGAAATCCGGATTTTCTGGCTTTCCGCAAATGGTCCCGAATCAAATTCAGGCAGATGGTGTAAAGCCAGGTGAAAAAGGGCCGTTCGGCGTCGTAGCGCCGGACGGATTCCCAAGCCCGCGCAAAGGTTTCCTGGGATATTTCGGCGGCATCCTCCAAATTCCCGGTCATTCGGTGGGCCAGCCTGAAAATGGCGTCCCCGTGCATTGAAAAAAGAAAGGAAAAAGCGACGGAATCGCCCGTCGCGACCCTCTTTTCCATTTCGGCGGTGGAATCCATTCAACAGACTATACGCACCTCGATGGAAAAAGTCACAAAAAAAAGGGCAAGCACGCAACGTGCTTGCCCTTTCGCGCAAAAAAAGCGATATTGGCCGAAATCTTGGCAAAACTCCAATCATCGATGGATCACAAAAAGACAAGCCCAACTTTGCCCCGGGGAAACGCGCCCACGACCAACAAGAACTCGGATCTTTCGAGAGCGAATTCCCTTAGGGCATGCACCAAGTTTTTGACATTCCCGACCCTTGAGAATCGCTTACTCCCTCGGGAAAAGAGTAAAAAGGAGTATCTGGCTTCCCCTTTACGGTGATTTGTATCCCGCCCGCAGTGCCGCCGCTCGTTCCACAAGCACCGGTCACCGCGGTAAATGTATATTCAAAATCGCCCTCGACATTTGGCGCGCTATTCCCGTCGGTCCCCACCAAGGCATCTTCAACCTGCTGCACGGTGGGTTCTCCGGAGGCTTCCACCGCCGCTTTCGCGTAGGCGAGGGAAGCCAGAGACATGCCTTGAGAGATGGCGCTCTCGAACGCCTTCTCCATGGCCTGCGTGGAAATGTCGAAGTATTTCGGAACCGCCACCGCCGCGAGAATCCCCAGGATAATCAACACGGCGATCATTTCAATCAGCGTGAAGCCACCCTCACGATTCCGCGGCGGACGGTTGTTGTTTTCAAATTCGGTATTCATGGCTCATCCCCCCTCAAGGCGTTAAACAACGTTATGCCATTTTTCGATGCAGAATACATGCCAAACCGTGGACATTCCGTTCCTTTCCTTGGACAACGCTCCGCGCTTCCAATGGGCGACGGATTGCGGCACCCCTTTACATATCTCAAATCCAGCAGATTTTGCGGGGAACCCTACGGATTTTGATGCTTTGCCGCACAACCATCAAAAAGGGGGGACGAGTTTCAAACCCCACGCGAACACCCAAGAACAAAAAGAACATGCCGAAAAAGGAAACCGGCGCCCCATCCATCCGGTCAGATCGGGTCAGATCGGGCCATTCCGTCCTTTTTATTTCGCCGTCGGAAGCAAATCCCGGATGGCGGCGAAAAAAAAAATCGACGATCCACTCGTGCGCCAGAACAAAGGCCCTGAACCCTTTTTAGTCGCTTTTAAAACTTTTGGGATCAATTTCGTGCTTTTTAATTAGATGCCAGATGCGCCGCTCTTTTATCCCCAGCATCCGGGCGGCCTTCACCTGGACGCCTTCGGTTTTTCGGAGCGCATTCAAAATCATGGTTTTTTCGATCCCCGCCAGATGATCGTCCATGGAAACATGTCCGTCGCCCTCCCCGGATGATTCGTTCGCGTCCCAATCGGAACCGTTCAAGGCGCGATCCCCGTTTCCGCCGCGAACATCCGAAGAGCCGTCGCCAAACGCGAAACCGGGGGAACCCGAAACCATGCTTTCGGGGAGATGCTCTCCGGTGATGACATCCCCCTCGCACATGACCGTCGCCCGCTCGATAATATTCTGCAGTTCCCGAACGTTGCCCGGCCAATCATAATTGTTCCGCATGGCTTGGAGGGCCAACGGTTCAATTTGCAACTTTTTGGGGCCGTTGTCCAGAAAATGTTTCACAAGAACCGGAATGTCGTCGCGCCGCTCCCGAAGGGGGGGGAGGCTCAAAAAAAAGACGTTCAGCCGAAAGAACAGGTCTTCCCGGAAGCGTCCCTCCTCCACCATTTTCTTCAAATTTTTATTGGTGGCGGCGATAAAACGGACGTCAACCTTGATGGTTTTGGTTCCGCCGACCCGTTCAAATTCCCTTTCCTGAAGAACCCGGAGCATTTTGGCCTGGGTTTCCAGCGGCATGTCCCCAATTTCGTCCAGGAAAAGCGTCCCTTCATGGGCCAGCTCAAATTTCCCGATTTTCCGGGCCGCGGCCCCGGTGAAGGCCCCCCGCTCATGTCCGAACAGTTCGGATTCCCAGAGTCCATCGGGAATGGCCACGCAGTTCAACTTGATGAACGGCTTGCCGCTTCGCTTGCTCTGCTTGAAGATGCTGGTCGCCACCAGCTCCTTGCCGGTTCCGCTTTCCCCGATGATCAATGCGGTGGAATCGGTCGGGGCCACCTTGGTGATATGGCTCAGCACCCCGCGCATGACTTCGCTTTCCGCGATAATTTCTGGAAAGAGGCTTCGGGCGTCCACCATGGAGAGCACCGAGGTCACCCGCTTGAAAAAATCGTTCCATTCATCCAGTTGATCCCGTCCGCGACGAGGCTCGGCGGACGACGCCTCGGACTCCAGGACGGCCGTGGCGTTTCGAATGAACTCCCGAACCGGTTTCAGAATAATCCGCACGATCAACAACCCGCAGGCGAACCCGACGAAGGTGACGATGCTCAATGTGATCAAAACGGCCTGGCCGGGGTCCGCATTGTTCCGGATCGCCATCTGCGTCACGCGAAAAGTCAGCGTGGAGGCCAGCACCGCGAACCCCGAAAAAATCAAGGGGATAATTACATAAAAACTGACATGGAACTGCGTATCTTTCATGAGGATTATTTTCCATAAGTGAGATCGTCTATCGCGCGATTTGCGCCATGTCCCACATGGGGAGATAGATGGCCAAGGCGAAAAAGGCCACCACCCCGGCCATGCTGATGGTCAGCAGGGGACTGATGGATTCGGAAATGGCCTCCATGGCGTATTCCACCTCGGAGTCGTAGTGGACGGCGACATCCCGAAGCAGGCCGTCCAGGTTTTCCGACCGCTCCCCGATGGCCACCATGTTGATCATCATCGGCGTGAAATAGCGGGCTTTTCGCAGCGGGGCCGCGATGCTCGAACCTTGGGAGATGTCGGTCTGGATTTTTTCAAACTCGCGGGAGACGGCCTCGTTCCCGATGGCGCCGGAAAGCAGGTCCAGCGATTCCAGGACCGGAACTCCGCTGAACTGAAGGATGGAAAAAATGCTGGCGAAGCGGGACATGATGGATTTGACGATCAGCTTGCCGAACACGGGAAAGCGAAGCACGAGATGGTCGCGCACATAGCGCCCCTGATCGGTTTTGAGATAAAGAAAGGTCAAAAGCGCCACTCCGAAAAAAACCGGCAAAATAAACATCCAATAAGAAACCAGAACGTGATGGACGGCCAGGCAAATGCGGGTGGGAAGCGGCAGCGCGATGCCGCGGCTTTGAAATATCTGAACGAATTGGGGCACCACGAATACCAGCAGAATGAAAAAGGCGACGCAAAGAATTCCCAACACCATTATCGGATATCGCAAGGCGGACTTCACGTCCGACGCGATTTTGTTTTCATGTTCCATGATGTAAATCAGTCGATCCAGAACCTCGGAAAGCGCGCCGCTTTTCTCCCCCGCCTGAAGGACGCTGCAATACAGCTTGGAAAAGGCTTCGGGATGCTTCTGAAATGCGGCGTGAAGACTCATTCCCTCCTTCACGTCAACGGAAATCGAGGCGATGATCGATTGAAGCCGACGGCTTTCGGTCTGGCGTTCCAGCGTCTGCAACAACTCCATCATGGGCACCCCCGTGCGGAGCATGGTCCGGAACTGCTTGGTGAAAATGATCAGATCCCGGGTGCGGACCCGGAAAAAAAATGTCCGGAAGGCGGACCCGTCGATTCGCAGCCGACTTTCCCGCACGGGTCGGATTCGGGACGGAAAATCGCCCCGGCGGATCAACTGGCGGGTCGCCTCCATTTGATCCGCCGCCTCCAGGAATCCATGCTTTTTCCGACCGCCGCCGTCCACGGCGCGATAGGCGAATTTCGCCATTGCCCCCCCTCCCGACTCCCGGAGATTACACCATGACCACCGAGGCCGCCTCCTCCAGGCTGGTAATTCCCATGCGCACCTTGGCGGCCACGTCCTCCTTCAAGGTGGTCAGGGTCCCGGCCCGCTGGGCGGATCGGGTAATTTCATGGGCGGTTTTGTCTTCGACGATCATCTCCCGCACCATCTCGTCGATGGTGAGCACCTCGAAAACTCCGGTTCGGTCCTTGTACCCGGTGTTGAAGCAGTTGAAACAGCCCCTGGGCTGGCGAAACCGGGAGGTGTCCACGTTTTCCAACCCCCAGTATTCGAGGGCCGCCGCCGGAGGAACGAAAGGCTCGCTGCAAAATTCGCAAAGCCGGCGAACCAGCCGCTGGGCGATCAAGAGCAACAACACCGAGGAGGCGAGAAAGGGCGCGATGCCCATGTCCAGAAGCCGGGTAATGGCCCCGGCGGCGTTGTTCGTGTGGAGAGTGCTGAGCACCCGATGACCGGTCAGGGCCGCCTGCACGGCGATGCCGGCGGTTTCCTCGTCCCGAATCTCTCCCACCATGATCACGTCCGGGTCCTGCCGGAGGATGGAGCGGATGCCGCTGGCGAAGGTCATTCCGGCTTTCCGGTTCAACTGGGCCTGCCGAATGCGATCCACTCGATATTCCACCGGATCTTCCAGCGTGATGATGTTGATGTCCGGCTGGTTGATCTTTTTCAGGATCGAGTAAAGCGTGGTGGTTTTCCCGCTTCCGGTGGGACCGGTGCTCAGGATCATTCCATAGGGCTGGTGAACCATCGCGTCGGTTTTTTCCTGGTCCGGGGCGGCCATCCCCAACTCCCGAAGCGAATAAATGCCCTGGCTGGTGTCCAGCAGCCGGAGCACCAGATTCTCGCCGTAAATGGTCGGGATGGTGGAGGCCCGGACGTTGATCTCCTTGTGGTTCATTTTGATGGAAAACCGGCCGTCCTGGGGAATCCGCATGGCCGCGATGTCCATGTTCGCCAAGATTTTCAGCCGGGAAATCATCGGAAGAATCATCGACTTGGGCGGGGCGGGCACCTCGTGAAGTCGGCCGTCCACCCGGAAGCGGACCTGAACCCGGTCCTTTTCCGGGCTGATGTGCACGTCGCTGGCCCGCTCCCGCACCGCCTGGGAAAGAATCGTGTTGACCAGCCGAACCACCGGCGCCTCCTCGGCCTTGTCCTGGAGGGCGGTCACCTCCAGATATTCCCCGGTTTCCTCCGCCTCGGCGGTCTCCTTTTTGATGTCCAGCCGGTCCATCAGTCCGGCCATGTTGGAGCCGTACAGGTTCATCGCCAGTCGATTGAACTCCGACTCGGTGCAGATCACGGTTTCCACTTCGCAGCCGGTATGGGCCTCCACCGCGTCCAGGGTGTCCAGGTCCAGCGGGTCGATCATGGCCAACGCCAGGAGCGATCCCTCCCGGCGAAGCGGCGCCACCTGAAAATCCTGGGCCATTTCCGACGGAATCAGGGTTTCCAGCTTTTTGTCCAGCGGGTAGGAATCGGCCTGATACCGGGGAATTTTAAGCTGTTGGGACAGCACGGTGACCATTGGCAACTCTCCGACCACCCCCGTCGAAACCAGATACTGGCCCAGGCGAAGACCGCTTTTCCGATGTTCCGCCAGCGCGGTTTCCAACTGCCGGGGCTCCAGCAAGCCGTTTTCCAGCAGCAGCTCTCCCAGTCGACGTTTCATGCGGGTCCCTTCTCCCTCCGGCCTTCCGCCGTTTCGCCCGCGGACGGCGCCGGAAAGGCGGGGCCAAACAGCACCGTCCCCGGGGGCCATTGATCCCGAACGGCGCCGGGCAAGGGGAACTCGGCCCGGGAGCTGCGCAGCCAGGCTTCCGCCTCCTCGGAATCGGAAAAGGCCCGATCCGGAACCAGAACGAACCCGATCCCTCGCGAAGGGCTCCAGCAGGACAGCAGCCGAAGCGCCGGAGGATCGCCCTTTCGCCGCAAATCTCGAATCGCGGCGATCGCCGGCTCCAGCGCGTCGAAGCGCCCCACCTGGACGTACGCCGGAGGGAGCGGCCCCGACGCCCTGCCGCCGATGGGAAATCGGACGCGCTCTCCCACCCCGATTCGTTGGGGGCTGCGAATGTGGTCGTTGGCTTCCAGAACGGCCCGGACGACCTCCGGTCGGGCGGTCCCGTAAACCCAATTCGCCAGCTCCCCGATGGTTTCCCCGGAGGCCATGGCCACGACGCCCAAAAAAAGAGGCGTCGGCGCGACGGAAGAAACTTTCGCCTCCCCTTCCGCGGCGGTCCTGGCCGGGACGAGGTCGGGCGCGGCCGACGCCGCGGAGGGGGGCGGCGGCGACCGGGACGGAAGCGCGTCGATCCGCTCCGGCGGATCCGAGAAGACCGCCGGCGGGGTGTTCCCAAATTCCGTATCGACCAGAACGACCAAAAGGAGAAAAAGCGCGACGGCGGCGAGGCCCATTCCCCATCGGGCCGGGCCGGGGCCGCCGACCATTCGGGAAAAGCGGCCGTTCCGGGCCTGACGCCGAACCATGCGCATATCCACCCCCGGCCGATCCTCCAGGATCATCGCCAGCAGACATTGGTGGCAGAGGTCCACGATTCGACGGGGATAGCCCCGGGTCGCCCGCCAGACGGCCCAAACCGCGGCCTTGGAGAAAAAAATTTCCGCGCCGCCGGACGCGCCGGCCCGTCGGAGCCGAAAATCGATCAACTCGCGCACCTCCCCCCGGGACAGCGGGAACAGCCGGTGGAGAAGAGCCACCCGGTCCAGCACGTTGGCCTGCTCCGCCAAGCGGGCTTCCAGCTCGGGTTGACCGAAAATGACGATTTGCAGCAATTTATGTCGGTTGGTTTCGAAATTCAGGAATTCCCGAAGAATCTCCAGAAAAAAGGGCGGGATTTTTTGGCCTTCGTCGATAATCAGCGCCACCGTCTTCCCCCGATCGACGCCCTGGGCGAAGAGGGCCGATTTGATGGCCTCCTTCCGCGCCACTTCCCCCGCCTCGGGGTCGATCTCCAGAGACAGGCAGGCCATGACCGCCGCCAAAGCTTCCCGAGGACTCCGAAAGCCCGGATCCATCAGCAGGTGAACGACCATGTCGGCGTCCGCGGACAATCGCCGAAGCAGCCGGCGGCACAAGGTGGTTTTCCCGGTCCCCACTTCGCCGACCACCACGTTCAGCCCCCGGCGCGTCTGGATGGAAAGCTCCAGCCGGGCGAGGCACTCCCGATGCCGCCGCGAGCCGAAAAAGAAATCGGGATCCGGCGAATTGGAAAAGGGCTCGCGCCCAAGGTTTAAAATCCGATGCGGCTCCATGATTCAGTCCCCCGGCGAACCGAACATCGCCGGCTTCGGCCCCTCCCTCGCGGAATCGATGTCCCGGAGAACCCGGGGAGTGATAAAGATGAGGATTTCCTCCATGTTTTCGTTTTTGCTGTCCCGCCGGAACAGACGGCCCAAAAGGGGAATGTCCATCAGGTAGGGAATGCCCCGTTCGGAATCGCTGAGCGTCTCCCTGCGCAGACCGCCGATCACGGTGGTCTGCCCGTCCCGGAGCAACACGCTGGTCCGGGCCCGCTTGGTGATCACGATGGGGTTTCCGTCCACCGTGTTGCTGAAATCCAGTTCGTCCTTGTTGGTGATGATCCGCAACTTCAGGAGGCCGGGGCCGATCAGATGCGGGGTCACCTCCAGGCGAAGCACCGCCTCCTTGAACTCCACGTTGACCTCCCCCTCGTCCACCGTCTGAAAGGGCACCTCCCGGCCGCTTTCGATGGTGGCGGTCTGGTTGTCGAGGGTGGAAATGGACGGGCTGGACAGAATCCGCAGTTTCCCGGCCCGCTCCAGGGCGGAAAGCTGAACCCCCAGCAGGTAATCGCCGACGCGTTCGCCGAAGAAGCCGATGTTCAACCCCGAGCCGCCGCGGATTTCGGACAAAATTCCCGGAAGCCGCTGAATCAGCCCGCTATCCGCGCCGGCGTCGGCGCCGGCGTCCGCATCCTCGGTGGTGCCGGTGAAGCTGTTGACCCCGGGGACCACCCAGAAATTCCGGTCGCCGCCGCCGGCGCGGTAGTAGCCGCCCCACTCGATCCCCAGCTCCCGGGCGGTGTCGGAGGAAGCCTCCACGATTCGAGCCTCGATCCGGATCTGGGCGGTGGGCCGGTCCAGGGCGGCCAGCAGTCGGTCCACCCGTTCCAGGTCGCGGCGATTCGCCTGCACCACCAGGGAATTGGTGAATGGGTCCACCATCACGGCGCCCCGTCGCCGGAGATCCCCCTCATCCCGAAGAAGGTCGGTGAAAATTTGGCCGAGATTTTCCACGTCCCCATATCGAACGGCGTAGACTTCGGTTTCCAGGGGCGCGACGTTTTCAATCTCCCGCTTTTTCGCCCGCCGCCGCTGCTCCAACTCCAGGAGCTGAAAATCCTTGGTGATGTCTTCGGCGGTCATCACCCGAATGATATCGCCCTCCCAGGCGTAGGTCAAACCGTAGGTGCGCAGAAGGCTGAGAAAAACGTCCCGCCAAGACTGTTTTTCGATGGCGAGGCTCGCCATCCCCCGGACGTTTTCGCTCAGGACCAAATTTTGGCCGGCGATCCGGGCCAGGGTCCGCAGCAGCAGCCCCAGGTCCACGTTTCGCATGTCCAGCGAAATCGGCCGATCCGGAAGTCGGGCCGCCGCGGCCGCCTCCTCGGAAAGCGAGGGCGGGAGCGGGTCCGGCGGGGGGGAAGGCGGCGGCGCAGTTTCCCCCGCATCGGCCGACAAAGGCGAACCCGGGCTTTCCGGCGACAACCTCGGAAGAGGGACCGGCGGCGCTTCGCCGGCCGCGAGGCCGGAGGGAGCGTCGGATGACCCGGCCGCCTCTTCCCCTTCGGCTCCGGTCTGGGGAATGGGCTTCGATTCGTCTTTCCTGGGCGTTTCCGTGGCGCAGCCGCCCAGAAACAGACCGACGAGGAGCGCGGCGACCAGCGGCCGGCGGAATGAAACGGTAACCGTCAAGGTGAAATCCCCCGCTCCAGCTCTTGAAGAGGAATGGGAATGCCGCGGCGCCCCTCGCCGCCGATGATGATCCGGGTCGGCAAAATCTCCTGAACCCGATATCCGCTTTTTTCCAGCCGCTCCCCCTCGCCGTATTCCCGGCCGTCTATGATGGCCATTTTTCTTCCCTCCATCCGAACGAATCCGGAAAAAACGGGAAGCCGTTCGAAGGTGGGCGGCGGCAGCGTGGGGGACTCGAACCGCTGCGGCCAGGCCTGTTCCGCCCGCCGAATCAAGGCCCGCTCCGCCCGCGTCGGACGCCCGGCGGCGCTTTCGGCCGATATCCGGTTGATGAAGGCGGGCAACGGCTCGGCGCGCGCCGAGCCGCCCGGCGGCTGGGTGGAAACCGGATTCAGAAACACTTCGTAGGCCCCGTACAACAGGCTGGCCGAGGCGATCAACAGAATGATTTTTTCGCGGACGCTCATCCGGGATTCCCGGGTTATGGACGGCGAAGCCAGATCCGGAATTGAATGTTTTCCTTCCCTTCCGAGGCCTTCCGAATCTCCAGACTCTCGAAATGGAGAACATGGGGCAGGCGCCCCAACGCCAGAAACAGATCCCGAACCTTGCCGAAGGGACCGTTCATCTGGACGTCCAGCGCCAGCCGGCCGGCGTCCTCGTTGAGCCGAGCCATGTCCGGCGCCAGCCGAATCTCGCCAAATCCGCCGGCGAGGGCCAATTGACGGATCTCCATCAAGGCCTCCCGCACCGGGGGCGGCTCGAAGGCGCGGGGCTCGGGAACCGGAAGCGCCCGAAGGGTTTTGAGCCGCCGAATTTCCGCCAGATGGGCCTCGTACAGCGGGAAGAGCATTTCCTGGGTCCGAATATCTTCCCGCAGACGCTCCGCCTCGTTGGCCAGCTCGCGGCCCAGACGGACCTGGGGCCAGATCATCAGCAGGCCAAAGGCCAGAATCACCGCCAGGCAGAGTCCGAAACGGCCCCATTGGGCGACCGAAAGATTCCAGAAATACGGCGTTTTCACGTTTCGGGAACCGGCGCTAAATCCATCCGAACCATGAAACGGAGGGCCGGTTCGCCATGATGGTCCACCACTCGCTTCTCTTCCAGGGTGGCGCGGGGAAACATGGCCTCCTCCCGCAAAACGGCCAGATAGCGAAGCAAATCCGATTCCGCCGCCTCCCGCTCGCCGAGAACATGGCCCCCGGCCACGATCCGAGCCGGGGTTCGGGAAGTCGGCTCGTCGCCTCTCTTCCGAGACGTTTCGACGTTCGGGCCGAAGGGAAAGCTCGCCATAATTTCGGAAAAAAAGACCGATTCAGGGGCGGCCAGGATCAGTCCGCCCACCATGGCCGGCAACCGGTATCGGGCGGCGATCGCCCGTACGGCGTCCCGCTCCTCCCGCAGCCGGGCCACCTGAAGCTCGATCAACGACCGATCCACCTCGACGCCGCCCTGCCGCGCGATCCGGACGTCCAGCTCCGCCTCCAAGGCGGCGACGGTTCGCGTTCGAGCTTCGACGTCGGCCCGCCGCCAGTAAAAGCCGGCCGCGGTGGACAGGGTGCATAAAATCAAAAAGGCCCAGATCAGCATTTGGATCCGTCGTCCCCGTTCCCGCCGAATTTTTTCCCGGAAGGAAAAGAGGAAATTGGGCGTCCGATCCAGGGAAGAAAGGGCGATCCCGATGGCCGGCTCGAAGGCGTCGATGGACGGCGGCGATCCGCCCGATTCCGCCTCGGAAGACGGCCAGAATCGGCCGCCGATCCGCAGGGCCTCGGCGGATTGAACCGAAAGGTCCAGATCGATCTGACTGCTCAGGTAGGTCCGGAACAGGGCGGAATGGGCCACCTCGCCGGCCACGCAAAGGGTGGCCACCGGGTCGCCCGCCATTTTGCCCGCATAGGCCTCGATGGTCCGCTCCACCTGCCAGACCAGCCGTTGCAGCGGTTTTTCCACCAGTTCCAGCAGGCGGCCGGGGGGAAACCCGGCGACCGGACCCCGCTCCGGCGACCGGCCCTCCAGCATGGCGAAAAAGGCGTCCCGGGCGACGTGGCGGTCCACCGAAACCCGTTCCGTTTCCGACGCCTCGGCCAGGACGGCGGGAAGGCGGGCGCGAATCACGTCCACCATGCTGCCGATCGAAGAGCGAACGGTTCGGGAAAGCCCCAGGACGCCGCCGCCGGAAAACACGTCGATTCTGGAGAAGGTGTCCGACACGTACAAGCGGCAGAGCGCCCGGCCCCCGCCGGACACCAGACCCGCCCGTATCAGATTCTGAAAGGCCAGAGGATGGGGACACAGACCGGCGAGCGAAAAACCGGAATCGGCGATCTTCCGTTCCAGGGCGGCCACCTCCGCCCGGTCGGCGGTGAATCCCAGAACCCCGACCATCTCCGGAGAGGGGGGAAGCGGAAATTCGTTCCGGCTCGCCTCCCCGTTGGGCGGCTCTTCGGCCGGGGGCACCCGCTGGCAATCGAAAATGGTCTGGGTTTCGTCGAAAGGCTTGACGTCCTGGATCGCGTAAAACGCCGTCTCCCCGCCGGTTTTCGCGCCGGCCGGGAGGGTCGCGAGGTGCGTTTCCCCGCTTTCCAGCCGAGCCACGGCCCAGATTTCCGACTTGTCGGCGCCCGCCCCCAGCGCCCGGAGTTCCGCCCGCAGCCGACGGCCCAACTCCGGCGCTTCCGAGGCGTTTCCCGCCAGGGGAAGGACGCGGAGCGCCGCGACGCTCCCGGGGCGACCGCCCACGTGACGCACCTTGGCCAGCCGGACGACGTCGGCCGAAATTTCCAGGCCGATGGAATGGCGAACGTTCCGCGAAAACGGGCCGAACACTCCGCGCCCGCCGCCACGGGCCGATTCCCAGGCCCACGAACCCGGGGACTCGGGCACGGAGTCTTCGGCCCGCATCAGCCGGGAAAGACGCTGGGCGGCGGTGGGGGAATGAAAGCGACTCAAATGAATTCTCCGGTTGGCAAGGGAGGCGGATCGTCAGGTTCCGTGAAAACTCGGAAGCGCGACCGCCCGGGGCGTCCGGTGGCGGGGAACGGTCGGGAATTGATCCGCGAGATGCGGCCCCACGCGGAAAAGTCGATCGACGGAAGCACTCTACCGGGAATCCACCGGATTCGTCAAGAGAGAGCCGTTTCTCCCGCCCGGAAACGGTCGCCGACGGAAAACGGGTTGAAACCAGACGGGAAATCGCAGTATGGTTTCCCAATTCGACGATCGACCCGAAGGTGAAACGCGGACGCGAGGAATGGGCCATGAAATCATCCGGCCGGGGAAAAACCTACATTACCGATCACATGCTGTTCATCAGCCTCGGTCTGGCGCTGTTTTACTGGATCTGCGAATCCTTTTTGAACATTTTCCTCTCCAACCAGGCCAACATGTTCGAACTGTTTTTCGGGACCAATATCGACGAGGTCTGGGCCCGGATTGTCGTGCTCTGCCTGTTCATCATATTCGGCTCCCACGCCCAGTTCATCATCGACAACCGAAAAAAGGCGGAGGAAGCGCTCCGGGGCAGCGAGGAACGCCACCGAACGCTGGTTGAAAACATTCCCATCGGCATCTGCCGGATGACGCCCGGCCCCGACGGCCGGGTTCTGATGGCCAACCCGTCCATCCTTCGCATGCTGGGCTTTCCCGACGAAGCGGCCATCCAAAAGGTTTCCATTCGGAACATCTATCTGCGTCCCCGGGAGAGCGAAACCTTTTCCAGCCGTCTGCTGGCCCGGAAAAAGTTGAACTGGGAGGAAGTTCAGTTCAAACGGGCGGACGGGACGCCCGTCTGGGGATCGGTGAGCGCCCAGGTGGTGGAAGGGGGGGAAGCCGGAGACGGTCTTTTTTTCGACTGCATCATCGAAGATATCGACGAACGAAAAAAAGCCCGGCAGAAAATGGAGCGGGACGCCGAAACCCGCCGCCGCTTTCAGAAGCTGCTGTCCCCCGATCTGGCGGAAATGGTGGTTTCGGGAGACCTGCGGGTGGAAAAGGGCGGCACCCAGCGGAACGCCACGGTGCTGTTCGCGGACATCCGCGGATTCACCACGCTCAGCGAGAACACCGGCGCCGACGAAGTGGTTCATATGCTCAACGAGTACTTCGAGGCGATGGTGGAGGTGGTCTTTCGGCTGGAAGGAACGGTGGACAAGTACATCGGGGACGCCATCATGGTTCTGTGGGGCGCGCCGATTCCCCACGCCAACGCGCCCTTCCGGGCGGTCCAGGCGGCCATCGAAATGCGCCGGAGCCTCGCGGAATTCAACAAGCGGAGGAAAGCGATGGGCAAACAGCAGATTCAGGTCGGGATCGGCATCAACACCGGAGAGGTGGTGGCCGGCTACATCGGCTCCAGCCGAACCATGAGCTACTCGGTGATCGGCGACACGGTAAACACCGCCTCCCGCCTCTGCTCCGCGGCCCGCGCCGGGCAGATCCTGGTTTCCGACAGCACCTACGGCCACGTCCGAAACCATTTCAGCGTCACACGGCTTCGCCCGCTTCGCGTGAAAGGCAAGCTTCGCCCCATCCATATTTTCGAGGTCCACGGCGCATCCCCGGCCCCGCCCGCCGTCGCCCACCCCCTCTTCCCGATGACGGATTCCGCCTTGTCCGGAGAAAAATCCGCCTTATGATACGCATTTTGAAACGCTCCTCCGGGAAAACCGAAAAGGAAACGGAATGAAAATCGCCGTCAGCGGAAAAGGCGGGGTGGGGAAAACCACCTTCTCCGCCCTGCTCGTTCGAACCCTCAATCACCGGGGAAAGCGCGTGCTGGCCATCGACGCCGACCCCGACGCAAATCTGGCCGCCGCCCTGGGAATTCCCGGCGCGGAAAACATTGTTCCCATCGCGGAAATGAAGGAGCTGATTCAGGAACGAACCGGCGCGACGCCGGGAACGGTGGGCGGTTTTTTCCGTCTGAATCCGCAGGTGGACGACCTCCCGGAGAAACTTTCCGCCCGGCTGGAGGGAATCAAACTGATGCGGCTGGGCGGAGTGCAAAAAGGCGGCGCGGGCTGCATCTGCCCGGAGAGCGCCCTTCTGCGCGCGCTGGTGACCCACGTCGTCCTGGCCCGGGACGAGGTGGTGGTCATGGACATGGAGGCCGGCATCGAACATCTCGGCCGAGGAACCGCCCGGGCCGTGGACCGGCTGCTGGTGGTCGTCGAGCCCGGTCGGCGAAGCCTGGACACGGCCGCGCACATTCGGAACCTGGCCCGGGAAATCGGCCTGGAAAACGTCGCCGTGATCGGAAACAAGGTTCGCGGAGAAACGGACGAAAACTTTTTGCGCGAACACCTTTCGGATTTTGAATTTTTGGGCGCCCTTCCCTACGACGAACGGCTGATCGAGGCGGATTTGAACGGCGTCTCCCCCTTCGAGACCGATTCGCCGGCGGTTCGGGCCGTCGCCGAGCTGGTGGAGAGGCTGTAAGCCCATGCATCGCAATCCGCCCAAACGCCGGGGCCGCGGCCAAGGTCGCCCCAAGCGGCTGGCGATTCGACCGGGCGCGGACCGCAAGCTCGACGCGATCTTTCGCAACATCGGGACGCCGGAGAAAACCCCGTTCCAGCCGGACCCGTACCAGCTGGCGGCCATCGAGGCCATCGAGGACCACGATTGCCTGGTCACCGCTCCGACCGGGGCCGGCAAAACCTGGATCGCCCAGCAAACCATCGCCCGAATTCGGGAAGGCGGCGGCAGCGCCTGGTACGCGTCTCCCCTGAAGGCGCTGACCAACTCCAAATACATCGAATTTTCCCGGGATTTCGGGACGGAAAACGTGGGCGTTTTGACGGGAGACCGAAAGGAAAATCCCGACGCCCCGGTCATCGTTGGAACCACCGAGATTCTGCGGAACCAGCTCTACGACGCCATGCACCAAGGTCGGGACTTGGCCACCGATTTCGTGATCCTGGACGAAGCCCACTTCCTGGGAGATCCGGATCGCGGCGTGGTCTGGGAGGAAATCATGATCTACCTTCCGGCCCGGGTTCCGCTTCTGATGCTTTCCGCCACCATCGGAAACGCCGATCAAATATCCGGATGGCTGACGGCCATCCGGGGGCGACGCTGCGAAGTGATCCATGAAAATCGACGCCCGGTGCCGCTATATCCCCTGTTTTTCCACCCCTCGGGAACGTTGTGGCCCCTGCTTTCCGGAGACGGAAAACCCGGGAAAAAATCGGCCAAGCTCTACAAAAAAGTCCAGGATTACCTGGGCGGCCGACGACCGCCCCAAATCAGTCCTCCGGGAAAACTTCCGCCCTTCGGGGAAATTCTCCAGGTCCTGAAAAAATACCGGTTGACCCCGGCGATTTTTTTCCTGAAATCCCGCGCGGATTGCGACGGGGCACTGGAACTTTCCAAGAAAAACATCGTGAAAGACCCGGATCGCAAGCGGCAAATTCGAGAGCGGATTCAAGAATTTACCGAAAAGATTCCCCGGCTGGCCCAACATGGGCAAATCTCCCACCTGGAGCAATTCGGCGTCGGCGCCCATCATAGCGGTCAACTGCCGGCCTGGAAATTGCTGGTGGAATCGCTGATGACCGACGGTCTGCTCGACGCGGTGTACGCGACCTCCACCGTGGCGGCGGGCGTCAATTTTCCGGCCCGGACGGTGGCCTTTTTGAATTCGGACAAATTCAACGGAATCGATTTTTTCCCGTTGAACCCCACGGAGTTTCACCAGATGACCGGGCGGGCCGGCCGCCGGGGCATGGACAATATCGGCTTCGCGCTGGTGATTCCGGGAAAATACATGAATCCCCGGCTCGTCGCCAAACTGGTCCACGCCCCCCCGGAAGACGTGAAGAGCCAGATCAAAATCAATTTTTCCATGACTCTGAATCTTTTGCTGTCCCATGGTCCCGAGCAGATCGAAGGACTGCTCAAACGGTCTTTCGCGGCGTACCAGATCGCGGAGAAGCCTAGGAAAAAAGCGCCGGAGACGGAGGTGGAAACCCCCGATTTTTTGTGGAAGGACTTCCAGCGCCATTTCGAATTTCTGGTGCAAGCCCGTTTTGCCGAGACCGACGGCCGTTTGACGGAAGACGGCGTTTGGGCGGCCCAACTGCGGGTGGACCAGCCGTTGCTGATCGCGGAAGGCTTTCGAAAGGGGCTGTTTCCGGAAACCGATCCGCGAATGCTCGCGGCGGTCGTGGCCGCCTTCGTGAACGAACGGGAATCGGACGACCGGATCGACGACTTCCCGACGCCCAATCAACTTCAGAAAGTCTACAACAACGTCAAAAAGGGGCTGAAGCCTTTCGCCATGGAAATGTTTCAAAGCGGCTTTGAAATCCGGCCCCTTTTCCTTCGCCCCGCGCTGACCCTGTTCCTCTGGACCAGCGGCCTGTATCCATGGGAAAAAGTGCGGCAGGTCGCCGCTTTGGCGGAGGGCGATCTCTCCATGCTGATTCTGCGAACCGCCGACAATCTCCGCCACGTCGCCGCCCTGCGCGACCACTTTCCCCGGGCGGCGGACAGCGCCCGAAAAGCCATCGAGCAGATTCTTCGAGATCCGGTGATCACCTATCTGGAGCCCTGACCACCGGGAAGAATGATCGGTCGAGGGACGAAAATCCCTTTTTGCGGCTCTCGCGCAAAAAGGGATTTTCGCTTCTGAAACAAGCGATTCGTCCCTCGCGGCGTTTCTTTTGTTTCCGTCGTTTTCGGAGGCGAAAAAAAAAGGCG
>CAYFVR010000068.1:0-12682 GCA_964346545.1 uncultured Desulfobacterales bacterium
CCCGGGACTGGTTGATCAGCTCGTTGTTCAGGGCGCCCATCTGCTTCAGCGTGTCCTCGTGGGTCAGCATCAGCCGCTCCCCAATCAGCAGAACCCGGCCCCCTTCCACAAACAGATGGCATTCCAAAGAATGGGACGGCGCGCCGTGGATGGCGAAACTGAGCCGAGCCCGGCGTAGGCCGCCATCCAAAAGCTTATCGAACACGCCGCGGCTTTCCGGCAGCAGCAGGGACTGGATCGGCCGACCGGCGGCTTCCTCCCGAACCGAGAATAGATGGTAAAAGCCTTCGTTGCAGGCCAGCACACGGCCGGCGTCGTCCAGCACCATCATCACCAGATTCGAGGAGCGCCAGAAAAATTCCTCCAGGGTTTCCCGGCGGAAACCGTTCAACTCACTCCGCCGCATGGGAACCCGAATCCGCCCAATCCGCCGCCAGGCGACGGGCATCCTGGAAGTTCGCCGCGTAGGCGTCCGCGCCGGTGGCCCGCCACAAATCGGGGCTCTGGCTGAAGGCGTTCCCGCCCACCATCACCCGCACCGCCTCCAACGCGGGGGCGTTCCGGATTCCCCGAATGATGTCGGCGGCGTTGGCGATGTTGAAGGGCATGGTCACCGACAGCGCCAGAAACCGGGGCCGGAACTGGCACAGCAGGTCCAGCAGGTCTTCCCGGGGGATGTTGGCCCCCACGTAGCGAACGTCCCATCCGTCCTGTTCCAGGATGTCGCTGACCATCCAGGCGCCGATCTCGTGGAATTCGTTGGAGGAGGCCGAGACCACCGCCCGCCCCTTGTCCAGCGGGAGCAGCGGAAGGGAGGCGCGAAGGGCGGCCATGATCCGGGCCACGATGGCCGAGGCGATGTGCTCGTTGGCCACGGAAATGTCGCCCCGCTCCCACAACATGCCGATTTCGTACAGCGCGGGCTGAATGATGAGCAGGTAAAAAGATTCCAGGCGGTCGGGATCCGCCACCGCCTTCCGGGCGATGTCCAGGCACCGGGGGTACTCGCCGTTGAGCAGGGCGTCTTGGAAGGCGTTTCGCGTTTCCAGCCATTGTTCGTCCACCGGCATTTCGAAGGGCAGTTCCGAGCGGGAAAGCGCGATCATGGTGTCGTGGGCGTCGATCATCCATTGATAGACGGTCAGCGCCGCGTCCATGGAAACGTCGTCGATCCGGTGGCGGATGGCCGCCATCCAGGCCCGAAGCTCGCGCGGGAAATAGTCGTAGGAGAACCGATGGCCGCGATAGGCCCGGTAGACCCAGGGAACGGTTTTGGCGAGCAGTTCATAGCTCCCGACGCCGAACACCGTGGCCATGAACTGGGCGTGGTGGCCATGATTTTCATGCATGACTTGCAGGGGGTTGTGGCCGATCAGCTCGTGGATGTCCGGCTCCGAGGCCAATGCCTCGTCCACGTCGGAAATGAGCTGATTCATGCGCGCACGGTAGGCGGCGGCCTCCCTCGGCGGGACGGCCGGGAGTTTTCGCGCCGATTCCAGCAGTTGGTTCATGGCGGATTCCATGGAACGTCCTTCCTCGGCCCGGCCGGGCCAAATTCGAATCATTCAAACGGCAATACCCTTTTTTGCCAAAAATCACCAGAAACGACAAGCGAAAAAATGGGAGGAAACGTTCGCCGCGACATTCCCATGCGCCGCGGCCGTCCATTGGTCATGGCCCGAAACGTTCGGGAACGCCGACCGCCGTCGGGAGAAGTCGGAAAATGGCGAACGCGCCATGGCGCGACCCAAAATTGGGCTTTGAAAACGGGCCCCTCTGGGATAAAAGATTCCCATCGTCCGCATCTCTTGCCCTTTCTTCGCGTTTGCCCCCTTGCCTTCGGAAACGGTCGTCCTCGATTCCGGAAAGGAGAATGTCATGCATCCCTATGCCGCGTTTCATCCGCAGGAACGGAAAGTCGCCTATTTTTCCATGGAAGTGGGCCTTCGCCCCGAAATTCCGACCTACTCCGGCGGGCTGGGGGTTTTGGCCGGAGACACGCTCAAATCCTTCGCCGACCTGGGCGTTTCGGCCGTGGGCGTCACCTTGCTGTACGCCAAGGGGTATTTCCATCAGGAAATCGACCCGGAAGGAAACCAGGTCGAAGCCTCGGTGGAATGGAATCCATCGGATTTCATGACCCTGCTGCCGGACAAGGCGACCGTCACCGTCGAAGGAAGAACCGTGCTGGTCCAGGCATGGCTATATCCCGTCACGGGCATTGGCGATTTCCAGGCGCCGCTTCTGTTCCTGGACACGAATTTGGAAAACAACGCGCCCGAAGACCGGGAAATCACCGCCTTTCTGTATGGAAAGGACGAGCGCTATCGGTTCAAGCAGGAGCTGGTTTTGGGAATCGGAGGAATGCGCATCCTTCGGCTCATGGATCACGACAATCTGGAAGCGTATCACATGAACGAGGGGCACGCGGCGCTTTTGACGCTGGAACTGATGGATCGGTGGCAGAACGATCTGGATCGGGTTCGGGAGCTGTGCGTGTTCACCACCCACACGCCGGTTCCCGCCGGGCACGACACCTTCCCGGTCCAAATGGTCGGCGAGATCATGGGCGAGCCGTTCGACCCGGAACGCTTCCGCCGCGAGGGCATCGTCGAGGAGGACGACCGCCTGAACATGACGCGGCTGGCCCTCCATCACGCCGAGTTCATCAACGGCGTGGCCCAGAAACACGCGGAAACCTCCCAGAAGATGTTCCCCGGCTACCGAATCGACGCCATCACCAACGGAATTCATTCCCGGACCTGGACCTCGGAATCCATGGCCGCCGTTTTGGATCGCCATATTCCCGGATGGCGCAAGGATTCCTACGCGCTTCGCAACGCCCTGGACATTCCGCGGGAGGAGATCGCCGAGGCCCACCGGATCGCCAAGCGGAAACTGTTCGATTTCATCGAAAAGGAGCACGGCGTCGCCCTCGATCCGGACATCCTGACCATCGGATTCGCCCGGCGGTTCGCCACATACAAGCGGGCCGATTTGCTGTTGCGGGACATCGAGCGGCTCAAGCGAATCGCCGCCGACGCCGGTCCCTTCCAGATACTCTATTCGGGCAAGGCGCATCCCGCCGACGAGGCCGGGAAGGAACTCATCCGGGAGATCCACCGCATGGGAAGCGCCTTGGGCAAGAATGTCCCCCTTGCGTATCTGCCCAATTACGACATGTACCGGGCGGGATTGCTGGTGGCCGGGGTGGACGTCTGGCTGAACACGCCGCAACGGCCCATGGAGGCGTCGGGCACGTCGGGCATGAAGGCGGCCCTTAACGGAGTGATCAATTTTTCGGTGCTGGACGGATGGTGGATCGAAGGATTCATCGAGGACGTCACCGGCTGGTCCATCGGCCGACGGTACCCGGAGGCCGGGAAACCTGCCGAGGACGTGGACGCGGCCGATGCGGAAGATCTCTACGAGAAGCTGGAAAAGCGGGTTTTGCCGTGCTTCTACGAGGACCGTTCCCGATGGATGAACATGATGGCCTACAACATCGCTTTGAACGGTTCGTTTTTCAACACGCACCGCATGGTGGCGCAATACGTGCTCGAGGCCTATTTTCGGTAGCGATTCCAAGCGCGGTCCTTCGCGCTTTTCAAGGCCCAACCCCTCCAAGGCGCATCCCATGTCCCAGCAATTGAGTTTGCCAATTTTTGATGGACCGGATCCAGAGGCCGATTTCCGAACGAGAGATTCCGAGGTGCGCGGCGCCGTATTCACCCGGCCGGAAGTGGTCCGTTTTATCTTGGACTTGGTGGATTACACCACGGTTCGTCCGTTGCACGAATTCCGGCTTCTGGAACCCGCCGCCGGGGAGGGAGATTTCCTGCTCCCGGCCGCAAAACGATTGTTTTCCGCCTATGAAGCGCATGTTCCTCCGCATTCTCGCCGAATTGAAGACCTCCTGGACGCCATTCGCGCCGTGGAAATCCATCCCGAAACCCTCCGGAAAACGCGTTGCAAACTACAGCGGTTGCTTCAAAAGAATGGAATCGGGGGAAGCGACGCAGAACTGCTTATCGGGACATGGCTGCTGGAAGAGGATTTTTTGTTGGCGGACTTGCCGGTTTCTTTCACTCACGTCGTGGGCAACCCTCCCTATATTCGCCAAGAAGCGATTCCCGCCGAACTGATGGCGAAGTACCGTGCTCGCTATCGGACGATCTACGACCGGGCCGATTTGTACGTCCCCTTCATGGATCGAAGCCTTTCCAGTTTGGCGCCGGACGGCGTGTTGGGATTCATCTGCGCCGATCGATGGATGAAAAACCGTTATGGCGGCCCGCTTCGGACCATGATCGCCAAAGATTTTCATTTGGCCGGTTATGTGGACATGACGGATACATTCGCATTTCGCACCGAGGTTTCCGCCTATCCGGCCATAACGGTCATCAAGCGAAAAAGTCCGGGCGTTACACGGGTGGCATACCGGCCCAAGCTTGACCCGACAAACCTTTCCCGGCTCGCTCGGGACATGCGGTCGGAGACGATCCGGCCCGACAGCGGCGTTACCGAAATGGCGAACGTGATGCGGGATGGCGAACCTTGGGTTTTAGATTCCATTGACCAGTTAAAAATTGTTCGACGTTTGGAGTCCGATTTCCCCGAACTGGAAGCCGCCGGTTGCAAGGTGGGAATCGGGGTGGCGACCGGCGCGGACAAAGTTTTCATCGGTCCGATGGATACGCTGGACGTGGAGGCGGATCGCAAGCTGCCGTTGCTAAAAACGCGCGATATCTCCGGGGGAACCGTAGCTTGGCGGGGCCTCGGTGTGATCAATCCCTTCGAAGCGGATGGCGCCCTGGTGAACTTGGCGGCATATCCCAAACTTGCCCGCCACCTGAATCGACACGCGAACGTCATCCGTAATCGAAACTGCGCCAAGAAAAACCCCAAGTCTTGGTATCGGACCATTGATCGAATCAACCCCGACTTGACGCATTGTCCCAAATTGTTGATTCCGGATATAAAAGGAAAGGCGCATGTGGTGTACGAAAATGGCCAGTTTTACCCACACCACAACCTTTACTTCATCACATCGACAACTTGGGATTTGAAAGCGCTCCAAGCGGTTCTCCGTTCCGGAATTGCGAAGCTTTTTGTATCCGCCTATTCCACGCGAATGCGGGGCGGTTATCTGCGATACCAGGCTCAGTATTTGCGTAGAATTCGAATTCCTCGCTGGGAAAACGTTTCTTTGGGGGCTCGAAAAACTTTGATGTCGGGGCTGGATTCCGGAGACGACGAAGCATGCGTCAGGGCCGTATTTGATATTTATGGCCTTTCGGCGGAAGAACGGACAATCTTGGCCAACGAGGCGGATAAATCATGAGCATTGATTTGGCGGATTTTCGGTCCCAGGCCGAAGCAGCGGTGAAGGCTTTCTGGGAAAACCGCGATAAGGCCCGCCGAAAACAGGTGGAATCCGGGCGAATGGACACGGGAGAACGGGCCGGGGTCACGGCGGGGAAAAACATGGATGGATTTTTGTCCTTGGCGGTCGAAATCGTACGCGCCAACGGGCTTCACGAAGCCGATATTCATCTGGCTCGACGCGCGCTCACTCTTCCCGGCTTCTTTCGGCCCACGAAAATCTGGGACCTGATGGTCTGCCATCGCGGGAGGCTAATCGCGGCCGTCGAATTCAAGAGCCATGTCGGCCCTTCCTTCGGAAACAATTTTAACAATCGGGCCGAAGAGGCCATTGGAGCCGCAGTGGACTTTTGGACGGCCTACCGGGAAGGTGCTTTCGGCGACCAACCCCGTCCCTTTCTGGGGTGGCTGATGCTTTTGGAAGATTGCGAAGGCGCCCGAACCCCCGTACGAGCCAGCTCCCCCCATTTTCCGGTTTTCCAGGAATTCGAAGGCGCCACTTACGCGGAGCGATACAATATCCTTTGCCGGAAACTCCAGCAGGAAGGGCTCTACACGGCAACCGCATTGCTTCTTTCCCCCAAATCCTTTCCAGAAGATGGCACTTTTTCGGAGCTTTCGCAAATGACCGGTCTTAAAAACTTCGCGTCCACTCTTGCTGGCCATGTGGCAGCGGAAGCGGCGAGAGAACAATAAAAAAGATAAAAAAGCTCATGGAATTCTTCCCTAATTCCGGAAAAACGGGTTTCCATTTGAAGCCCGCCGGTCACTCTGGTAAGGAGGATCATCCATCAACCCAATCCGGAGCCGACCACATCCCATGAATCCCCTCCCCCTCGTGCTCATCACCTTCTTCGGCGGCTTGGCCGCCACCCTTCAGCCGTCCATCAACGCCCGGCTGGCGCAAAAAATCGGGCTGATCGAAAGCGCCTTCGTCTCGTTTTTCGTGGGGACGGCGGTGCTGCTCGTCATCGCGCTGTCCACGCCGGGCGGCGATCTCCGGGCCATCCCGACGGCCCGCTGGTGGGAGCTGACCGGAGGGTTCCTCGGCGCGCTCTTCGTGGCCACCACGATTCTGGCCGTGCCGCGCATCGGCACCACCGCCACCATGGCCATCATCATCACCGCCCAGCTTTCCATGGGAATGCTGCTGGACCATTTCGGCTTTTTCGGCCTGCGCAGCATCCCCCTGGAGCCGCGCCGCCTGGCCGGGGTCGCCTTGCTCGTCCTGGGAATCGCCCTTATTTTGCGGAAGTAAACCCAATGCCGTTCCCTTTCGGACTTCAAATGGACAATCGTGCCGGATTGACCAGGAGCGTATGCGATACGCCCCCACTATTTTTCGCCAAATGAACGGCATTGCAAGCAAACCGAATCGGGCGACCGAAAATCCGGTTCGCGCCAAATCCGACGCGGCGAAAATCGACGGTCTCCGGGGCGAGGCCCCGACCGATCCGCCCCGGATAGTTCCGAATCGATCCGAGTCGGCCCGGTTCACCCGATTCGCCCCGCCCGAAGATGTAGACGAATCCGGGCGCCATCGCAAATCCCCTTATCCAACGGAAAGGAAACGCACATGGCCGCGAAAAAACTGCTGATGATCGTCGGAGATTTCGTGGAGGACTACGAAGTCATGGTTCCCTTTCAGGCCCTGCTCGCCGTGGGCCACGCCGTTCACGCCGTCTGCCCGGACAAAAAGACCGGCGAGACGGTCCGCACCGCCATCCACGATTTCGAGGGCGACCAGACCTACTCCGAAAAGCCGGGCCACAATTTCGCCCTCAACGCCGAATTCAACGAAATCCACGCCGACGACTACGACGGCCTCGTGCTGCCCGGCGGCCGCGCCCCGGAATACCTGCGCCTCAACGAAAAGGTGCTGGAGACCGTGCGTCACTTCGCCAAGGCCGACAAGCCCATCGCCGCCATCTGCCACGGCGTCCAGATTCTCACCGCCGCCGGCGTGGTGAAGGGCAAGGGCTGCACCGCCTACCCGGCCGTGGGACCGGAAGTGAGCGCCGCCGGCGGAAAATGGCAGGAGATTCCCGTGGACCAGGCCCACACCGACGGCAACCTGGTGACCGCCCCGGCCTGGCCCGCCCATCCCGCCTGGATCGCGGCGTTTCTGAACGTGTTGGGGACGCGGATCGAGTTGTAGGTTTTCGGTTCGGGGCCTCGTTCTCAGCCTTCGGCCTCACTTTGGACAGTCGCTGGACGGGCACGGACATGGATCGACTGGTCCAATCAGGACTGCCGGCTCCAGTTGAAAACATGCCGCAGAATTCCGGCGCACTGGCCCCAATCCAATGATCCAAAGCGCCGGGCCGCTGTCCGCCGCGGCTCGGCGCTCCCATTTTTTCAACCCCTTCCCCTCTGGAATGCCATGTCTCACGACCGCACCCTCTACCTGATCGACGGCAGCGCCTACCTGTACCGGGCCTTCCACGCCATTCGCGGCGGCCTGTCCAACGCCCGGGGCATGCCCACCAACGCCGCCTTCGGCTTCACCCGCATGTTGCTGAAGCTGATGGACGAAAAGAAGCCCGAGCATCTGGCGGTGCTGTTCGACGTGAAGGGGCCGACCTTTCGCCACGAGCGGTACCCGGAATACAAGGCCAACCGCCCGCCCGCGCCGGACGATCTGGTGGTGCAGATTCCGTGGGTCAAGGACATCACCCGGGCCTTCAACATTCCGCTGCTGGAAAAGGAGGGATTCGAGGCGGACGACCTCATCGGCACCCTGGCCCGCCAGGCCGAAGTGGCGGGATACCACGTGGTCATGGTGACCGGCGACAAGGATTTTCTCCAGCTCGTGACGGAGAAAACCCGCCTGTGGGACCCGATGAAGGAGCTGGAAACCGGCCCGGAAGAGGTGCGGGAAAAGTTCGGGCTGGAACCGGCCGATCTGGTGGACGTGATGGGGCTCTCCGGCGACACGTCCGACAACGTCCCCGGCGTGCCCGGCATCGGCCCCAAAACGGCGGCCAAGCTGATCCGGGATTTCGGCTCCATGGAAAAGCTCTACGAGAACGTGGAAACCATCAAGGCCAAGAAACAGAAGGAAAACCTGACCAGCTACCGGGATCAGGCGTTTTTGAGCCGGGAGCTGGTGACCATCCGCACCGACGCGCCGGTGGATTTCGACCCGGAAACCTTTCAGCGCCAGGAACCGGACACGGCGGCATTGTCCCGCATTTTTCAGGAGCTGGAGTTCCGCGCCCTCCAGGAACGGTTCCCCATGGAGAGCGACCAGACCGGCAAAACCTACACGGCGGTGACCACCGAGGCGGAGCTGGACGCGCTCGTCGAAAAACTCCGCGCCGCCGAAATCGTCTCCGTGGACACGGAAACCACCTCCACCACGCCCATGCGGGCGAAACTCGTTGGCCTTTCCTTCGCCGTGGCGCCGGACGTGGCCTTCTACGTCCCCTGCGGCCACGCCGATCCCGAAACGCCCCAGCTTTCCATGGAGACGGTGCTGGACCGACTTCGACCCGTGCTGGAGGACCCCGCCGTTCCCAAGGTGGGCCAGAACATCAAATACGACGACATCGTTCTTCGCCGTCACGGCGTCCGGCTGGAGGGCATCGCCTTCGACACCATGGTGGGCAGCTACCTGCTGAAGCCCGGCCAGCGAACCCACGGCCTGGATCAAATCGCCCGGGACCTGCTGGACTACCGAACCATCACCTACGAGGAGGTGGCCGGAAAAGGCAAGGACGCCGTCACCTTCGACCAGGTGCCGTTGGAAAATGCGGTACCCTACGCCTGCGAGGACGCCGACGTCACCCGAAAAGCCTGGGAGATTCTGCGGGATCGGCTGGCCGAACAAAAACTGGACCGGCTGATGGAGGCGGTGGAGGTGCCGCTGCTGCCGGTGCTCTCGGAGATGGAGTACCGGGGCATCCGGGTGGACCGGGATCGGCTGGAAATCCTGGCCAAAGACTTCGGCCACCAGCTCGAGGTGCTGGAAGGCGAAATCCACGGGCTGGCCGGGGAACCCTTCAACATCAACAGCCCGCAGCAGCTCGGCCACATCCTGTTTGAAAAGCTGGGCCTTCCCACCCAGAAGAAAACCAAAAAGAAGACCGGCTATTCCACCGACGTGGAGGTGCTCACCGCCCTGGCGGAAAAGCACGAGCTGCCGGCGCTGATCCTGCGCCACCGGGGGCTGGCCAAGCTGAAATCCACCTACGTGGAGGCGCTGGTGGAGCTGATCCATCCGGAAACCGGCCGGATTCACACCTCCTACAACCAAACCGTCACCGCCACGGGCCGGCTTTCCAGCTCCGAGCCCAATCTGCAAAACATCCCCATCCGGACGCCCGAGGGGATTGAAATCCGCCGGACCTTCATCCCCGCCGAGGGATGGACCCTGGTCGCCGCCGACTATTCCCAGGTGGAACTGCGGCTGCTGGCCCATTATTCGGAGGATCCGATCTTGATCCACGCCTTTCGGGAGGACGAGGACATCCACACCCGCACCGCCGCAGAAATCTTCCAGGTCTTTCCGGAGATGATCACGCCGGACCTGCGCCGACAGGCCAAAACCATCAACTTCGGCATCATCTACGGCATGAGCGCCTTCCGGCTTTCCAAGGAGCTGGGCATCAGCCGGAAAATGGCCCAGACCTACATCGACCATTATTTCGGCCGCTACCCCGGCGTCAAAGCCTTCATCGACCGGACCATCGAAACCGCCCGGGAAACCCGGAAGACCGCCACCCTGTTGGGCCGCATCCGGGAGCTGCCGGACATCGACGCCAAAAATCCCACCCTGCGCCAGTTCGCGGAGCGGACCGCCGTAAACACGCCCATCCAGGGCACCGCCGCCGATTTGATCAAACTGGCCATGATCCGCGCCCATCGGGCGCTCCGAAAGCGGAGGCTAAAAGCGGGGATGCTGCTCACCGTCCACGACGAGCTGGTTTTCGAGGCCCCGCCGGAAGAGGTGGACGCCGTGATCGACCTGGCCCGCGTCGCCATGGAAAACGTCTGGGAGGCGGCCCGGGACATCCTGGGGTCGGAGGCATGGGAACCGCTCCGGGTCCCCTTGGACGTCAACATCGACACGGGAAACAACTGGGCCGCCGCCCACTGAAAGATCGTCCGAATCTCCTCTTCCCCGGCGACCGGATCGCCGGGTCGCCGGGGTTTTCCGCCTTTGCCCCCACCGCCCCTTTCGAAGCCGTTCCGGGATTTTTTCGTCCCCACGCTTCTTCTTCGACCCCGCCGCCCGTTCGTTTCTTGGGCGGAGACCCGGTGATTCCTTCCATCCAGCGCCTTTTTACAATTCCCATGCCACCGAAAAAATTTTTCACGCTCACCTCTTGACGGCCTTTCCCGTCTGTTTATCTTTTCAACCAGAAAAAGCGGATTGATTCCAATAAATTCCAATTGGTTGGACAATTTATTGCCACAGGAGGTGATCCCATGTTCAACCGGCTACCCTGGAAAAAAAATCGAGACTTGGAACCCGCGCGGCCTGCACATCAGCCCATGGCCCGCTTTTTTGAAACCGGTTTTCCCTTTGAACCCGGCTTCTGGTTTGAAGGCGCGAATTTTCCGACGTTGGACGTTTCCGAAGGCCGGAAAAAAATTACCGTTAAGGCCGAAATTCCCGGAATGGAAAAAGACGACCTGGAAGTGAACGTCAAAGGAAACCGTCTAACCATTCGGGGGGAAAAGTCCGAGGATCGGGAGCAAGAGCACGAAGACTTCTTCCATCGGGAACGGCGGTATGGGTCGTTCCACCGCACGGTTGCGCTTCCCGCCGAAGTGGACCCGGACGATGTTTCGGCCAGCTACAAGCGGGGCGTCCTGAAGGTGGTGCTCAAAAAGCAAAAGGAGTCTTCGCCCCATAAAATCCGGATACGGACGGCGTGAGGGCCGAAGGCGAGCCGGGCGGGAAGAGAGAAAACCGGCGCTTGACCGAAAAAATACCGTGATTAACTTTCCGTAAAACCAAGGAATCACAGACAAACCGAACGCGGGAGCCGGCCCCGGCCAATCGGATTTGACCGAAGGCATTGGGGCCGAAACCAACGAAACGAGGAGGAACTCAAATGATCGTTCGCGGAATGTTCAATTCGCCCAATTGGGGTTGGCAGAGTCCGTTCGAGGAAATGGAAGCCATGCGCCGCCGGATCGATCACCTGAACCGGTTGTTTACCGGGGATAGTTCGACCGCGCGGGCCGGCGCCGGGGTGTACCCCCTGATCAACGTGACGGAGAATGCGGACAATTATTTCGTTCGGGCCGAGTTGCCCGGGCTGCGGGCGGAAGATATCGACATTTCCATCACCGGGAACAGCTTGGCCCTTTCCGGGAACCGGGAAATCGCGGGAGAAGCGGCGGAGGCGAAATATCATCGCCGAGAACGGGAGGGCGGAAAATTCAGCCGTGTGATCGAGCTGCCGGAGCACGTGGATCCCGACCAGGCAACCGCCAAGATGAAAAACGGCGTGATCACCATCACCCTGCCCAAGGCGGAATCCGCAAAACCGCGTCAGATCCAAGTCAAGTAGAACCCGACCCGAATCCGGAAAGGAGGAAATACCCATGGCGCAACATGACGGCGGCGAAATTCAAGCCAAGGAAAAACAGGAAGCCACGTCCTCCGTGGAACAAACCCGGCCCGGCCGGACCTTCGTCCCCGCGGTGGACATTTTCGAAACCGAGAAGGTCATCACCCTGATCGCCGACATGCCCGGCGTCACCTCGGAAAATCTGGACATCGATCTGCGGGAAAACATTTTGACCCTGGCGGGCGACGTGGAAAACCCGCAACCGAAAGCCGAAACCGATTTGATGAGGGAATACTACACCGGGAAGTACTTCCGCCAGTTCACCCTCTCGGAGGTCATCGACCAGGCCAAAATCGACGCGCGGCTCACCGACGGCGTGCTTCGGCTGGACCTGCCCAAGGTCGAAAAAGCCAAACCCAGAAAGATCGCCGTTCAGCCCAGTTGATCGGATCGAGAAACGAAACCGGGGTCTTTCGCGAAAAAGAGCCGAACCCTCGGGTTCGGCTTCCCTCGCCGCCCGGCGGATTTGTCCGGGCGGCGGCTCATCGTTTCCAACCCAGTAAACGCAACGGGTCGAAACCGGTTTCCGCCGGGCTTCGGCCCGTTGGCGTTTTCGCCGTTCGGCGGTCTAAAGCCAATACCGTTCATTTACCCGGGAATTTGTAGGGGCGTATCGCATACGCCCTTGTTCAATCCGGCACGATTGTTCATTTGAAATTTGTAGGGGCGTATCGCATACGCCCTTGTTCAATCCGGCACGATTGTTCATT
>CAYFVR010000068.1:12782-19585 GCA_964346545.1 uncultured Desulfobacterales bacterium
TGAAATCGCAACGTGAACGGCATTGGTTCCAAAGCCGCCGGGTTGGTCCTTTTGGGAGCAAAGAGGTGAAGCGATGCCGAGAAAAAACTACTACGCCATCCTCGGAATTACGCCGGACACCAGCGCCGACGACATTCGGGCGGCCTTCCGCCGGCTGGCCAAGCGATACCACCCGGACGGAAACGAGGACGGGGACGACGGCCGGTTCCGGGACGTCGCCGAAGCCTACGACGTGCTGTCGGACCCGGACAAGCGCCGCCGATATCACCGAGACCATGGCGAGACGGGCGGCGCGGCATCCGGCCCTTCCCGAAGCCGGGTGAGAAACGTCCGCTCCTTTTCCGGCGCGTTCGGAAAAAAGCGCGGCCGAACGGAAGCGCCGCTGGAACAGATGATGCGGAACATGTTCCGCGCCCGGATGGCTTCCGGCGGCGGCCTGCTGGTGGAGTTGGAGGTGCTGTTGGATCCGTGGGAGGCCAGGGACGGCGTGGCGGCCAACCTGGAAGTTCCCATGGACCGCCTTTGCGAGGCCTGCGGCGGCCGGGGGAACGACGGATTCGTCTCCTGCGGCCATTGCGGCGGACGGGGTCTCCGGCGGACGATGGAAAGAGTCGGCGTCCGTTTCCCCGCCGGCGTCCGCGACCGAAGCGTCTTCGAGGTTCCCCTGGTTCGGGATCGCCGGGCGGCGGGAACGTTGCGGTTGTACGTGCGGGTTGGCGGGGAATGAACGAAGAGGGTCCGCCCCTTCCGGCCCGGTTCGATTTCGGCCGGTCGGGACATCCGTTCCCGCCCCATCCGATCCAATTCAATGAGGGGAAAATTTTTTTCGCGCCTCCCCTTGACCGTCTCCGTTCCGGCATTAAATTGCCGTTCGTCGGACGATCAACCGTCCGTTTACATACAGCAAGACGGGATTCGCGGCCGCTGTCCGATGTTCACCGCGAACCGGATGTACCCCCGTATATCGGGGCTGGTAATTTTACCGGTCCCGTTTTTTGTTTTCCGGGACAGTCAATTCCCCCGCCAAATCCCGCCCCATGGCGTCCCGCACCGCTTCGGCGGACCATCCCCTGCCGAACAGACACAGCATTTTGGCCAACGCCGCCTCCGCCGTCATGTCGTGGCCGCTCGCCACGCCCACGCGGCCCAAGGCGGAACCGGTGGCGTATTCGTCCATGCGGACCCGGCCTCGAACGCATTGGGTGCAATTGACGATCACCACGCCCCGATCAGAGGCTTCGGCCAAGGTTTCCATCAGCGCGGCGTCGTCCGTCGGCGCGTTGCCCATTCCATAGGTTTCCAGCACCAGCCCCCGCAACGGCGGCCGGACCACCGAACGCACCCATTCCGCCGACATGCCCGGAAAAATCCGCAACGCCGCCACCGCCGGCGTCTCCGTCCACGCCACTTTCGGTTTCCCCGATCCGGAGGGTCGGCGAACCAGGTCCTGGCGAATGTCGATGCGGACCCCGATCCGCCCCAGGGAGGGGAAATTGGGCGAATCGAACGCCTCGAAGCGATTGGCGGCCACCTTCACGGAGCGGCAGCCCCGCAACAGGCGGCTTCCGAACAGGAGGCCAACCTCCGGAACGTCGGATCGGGCGGCCACCAGCATGGCGGTGATCAGGTTTCCCCGGGCGTCGTTGCGCACCTCGCACAAGGGGATCTGGCTTCCGGTGAGCACCACCGGTTTTCGCAGCCCCTCCAGCAGAAACGGCAGGGCCGAAGCGGTGTAGGCCATCGTGTCGGTGCCGTGCAGCACCACGAAGCCGTCGTACTGGTCGTGACGGCGGGCGATGTCCTCGGCGATCCGCCGCCAATCCCGGGGGCGCATGGCGGCGGAATCCAGCAGCGGATCGTATTCCCGAAAATCGTAGGCCGGCATGTCCGCCGCCGAAAGTTCCGGCATCTCCGCCATCAGCCCGGCCAGATACCCCGGCGCCGGCCGATAGCCGTCCGCCGTCCGGAGCATGCCGATGGTGCCGCCGGTGTGGGCGATGTAAATCCGCCGTTTCATGGCGCCTTCCTTTGGTCATTTTTTGGAAACGGAAGGGAAACGCCGTTCCCGGTGGAAGCGAAAAACCGATGGTTCCCGGCGGCTTGCCCAAAGACGAATGCGGCTCGCCCCCGGGCAGCCCCAAAATGAAAAGTCTCCAACGCAAGGGGTTCGAGAAAAGGATGTTCCCTGGATTTACCAAAGTGTACGTGGAAGGAAAAGGACGAGAACGGCGGGCATAAAAAAACGCCCGGGGCGCACCGGACGTTTCTTCGGGGGAGGACGGCGGATTTGGCTTATTTGTTGGTGATGGAACATTCCTTGCTGGCGGGCTTGCTGAGAAAATAAATGGCGACGCTGGCGACGGGAATGGCGAAGACGAATCCCACAATGGGAAAAATTGCGACGCCGAGAATGAGGCAGAAGCCGATGGTAAACAGCGCCAGAAAAGTTCCAATTACGAAATGGTACGTTTTGTTATACAGACAGTCGCGATTAAACATGATGACAACCTCCCGATTCTTGGGTTTTCCAAATTCCCCTCAACCCAATGTCGTTCATTTTGGCGAAAATTTGTAGTTCTACTTTGGTAGGTTGTTCGGCCGGCGGGTTTCTCCCCCTTTTGTAAAGGGGGCCGGGGGGATTTTTTGGATCGGAAGACTCCGTTTCCACTTCTAAAGCACCAAGGTACCAAAGTAGGAGTAGGGGCGAATTGCATTCGCCCTTGGAAAATCCGGCGCATTCGTCCTTTGGAAATCCCAAAGTGAACGGTATGCCCGTAAACCCTTTTGTGCGTTGAAACATTAGCCGGGGCGGATTGGTTGTCAAGAAAAATTTTTGCCCATCCAAAAAAAATCCGGTCGGCGGTCGATCCGCTTGAACCGCTCGAAGTGCAGTGCTACAAACGATTCCACATGACGAAGGAATTTCGGGAGGTGTCGTGAAGGTACTGCTGGTCAATCCCTATTGTTTGGAAGATCGGGTTCACACCGAGGACGCCGAGGCGGCGCCCATCGGCCTGTTCACGCTTGCGGCCACCCTTCGGGACCAGGGCGTGGAAGCCGGCATTCTGAACGCCGCCCAACTGCGGGACCAGCCGGAACGGATTCGGTCGGCCTTGGCGGAATGGAAGCCGGATCTGGTCGGTTTCTCGGTGCTCAACGCCAACCGATGGGGCGCGGTGGACATCGCCCGCATGGCTCGGGAGATCAACCCGGCGGTTCGCGTGGTGTTCGGCGGGGTGGCCGCCACCTTTTTGTGGGAACACTTCCTGACGGAATTTCCCGAGGTGGACGCGGCGGTGCTCGGCGAGGGCGAGGCGGTGTTTCCGAAGCTGATCCGGGCGCTGAAAGGCGGGGAGAGGCCGGACGAGGCCGCGTTGGGGAATCTCCCCGGCATCGCCTTCCGCAAGGCGGGCGTTCCCGTCCGCACGAAGGACGCCGAACCCATTCCGGAGCTGGACGCCATCCCCAATCCGGCCCGCTGGTACACGTATCAACACCTCGCTCTCACCCGGGGCTGCCCGGCGGGGTGTTCGTTCTGTGGTTCCCCTCGATTTTGGGGCCGGAAGGTCCGTTTCCACTCTCCCGAATATTTCGTGGACCAGATGGAAACCCTCCAGGGCCGGGGCGTTTCCTTTTTTTATGTGTCCGACGACACCTTCACGCTGAAGCCGGAGATCGCCGTCCAGGTCTGCCGGGAGATCATCCGGCGCGGGCTTCGGGTTTCCTGGGCGGCCATCTCCCGGGTGGATTTGGTGGACGAGGAAGTGCTGGCCTGGATGCGCCGGGCCGGCTGCACCCAGATCAGCTACGGCGTGGAGCACGGCGCTCCGGAAATTCGCAAAACCCTGGGAAAGCGGATTTCCGACGAGGCGGTGGCGCGGGCCTTTCGGCTCACCACCCGGTATGGAATTCTGCCGAGGGCCTATTTCATCTACGGCTGTCCGGGGGAGACGGCGGAGACGGTCGCGCGAACCGAGGCGCTGATCCGTCGGATTCGGCCGCTGTCGGCCATTTTCTATATTTTGGCGGTGTTCCCGGGAACGGGGCTTTACGAAGAGATGAAGCGGCGCTTCGGGGTAACCGACGATATTTGGAAGGAGCGGATCGAGGATATTTTGTGGTTCGAGTACGATCCGGAGATATCCAAGGATGACGTGCTGGCCTGGGGGAAACGGCTGCGGGAGGGATTCCACCGGTCGCTGCCCGATTTCGTCCGGGAGATCGATGTCGTTGACGATCCGGAATTCGCGCCGCTTCACGCCGATTTTTTCTCCCGGCTGGGGATGACGTTTCTGCGGGGAGATTACGCCCAGGTTCCCGAAATCCCGGATCGAACCGGGGTGGCGGATGGGTTGTTCCGACGTTCGCTGGATCACGCGCCGGACGAGCGGGCGTTTCTGGGGTTGGGGATGCTGCGGCAGGAAGCGAGGGACATGGAAGGGGCGGTGCGGCGGTTCGAGGAAGGGCTCGGAAAATTTCCCCGGAGTTTGCATTTGAATTTGGGATTGGGCGTTTCGCTGATGAATCTGGAACGGTTTGCGGAGGCGCTGGCGGTGCTGCGGCCGTTCGCGGGGGATCGGACGGTGGCGGGGTATGTGGGGGAGTGTGAGCGGGTGTTGGGGCGATAACGCCTAAAATTTCAGTTCCTACCCCTTCTTGTAAGGCTGGATGAGTGAAATCCCTGGAATCGGCTCGTAATGCTTGCGGTTGAAGGTGTGAAGAGTGGCTTTGAAATCAACAGACAAAAACTCTTCCGCAACGGAATCAAGCCAACGACAGGCCGGCCCCCCCCGTGTCAGGATAGTTGTTACCTCGACCGGCGACGTTCGGGGGGACAACCGCCCGTAGCGTTTCCGGGATTGCCGCATGGTTTTCCAAACCGCCGATCGTCGGGAAGGTCACGACAATTGCGTCGCCTTGGCGGTATGAGTCCGCCAAGGCGACGGATGAAACGATCGGAGGTTCGGATCTCCGTACCCCCCCTCGCGGCAAATTGCGTGCGCCGAACCGGGCGATCCTGAGATGTTCACGGCTTGATTCCGTACTTTTTGATCTTGTAGTGGATGGCCCGGCGGCTGATGCCGAGCAGTTCCGCCGCCGTTTTCTGCACGCCGCCGGATTGCTTCAGTGCCCGGACGATGGCGTTCCGCTCGCTGTCTTCCAGGGAAAGGCTTTTCGGCGGATCGTCCGCGTCCCCGGCGTACGCCAGGGATTCGAGTTGGAGGTTCTCCGGGCGCAGGGCCTCGCCGTCGGAAAGGACCACCCCGGCCTCCACGGCGTTTTTCAGTTCCCGGACGTTGCCGGGCCAGGCATGGGCCCGGAGGCGTTCGAGGGTTTCCGGAAGGAGCCGCACCCGGGGAATGCTCTGGAGATCGCAGAAGTTTTCCGCGAAATGGACCGCCAGATCGGAAATGTCTTCGGGGCGTTCCCGGAGGGGCGGAATCGTCAGAGTCACGCCCCGAAGCCGATAGTACAGATCCTCTCGGAACCGTCCGGCCCGAATGTCTTCGGCCAGGCGGGCGTTGGTGGCCGCCAGAACTCGGCAGTCCACCGCGATCTCGCGGATGTCGCCGATGCGACGGAGGGTCCGCTCCTCCAGGAACCGCAGAAGACGCATCTGCATTTCCGCCGAAATGTTCCCGATCTCGTCCAGAAACAGAGTCCCCGAATCGGCGGCTTCGACGAGCCCTTTCTTGTCGCGAACGGCGTGGGTGAAGGCGCCCCGGACGTGGCCGAACAATTCGCTCTCCAGCAGGGAATTGGGCGTGGCCCCGCAGTCCACCGTGACGAAGGGCCGTTCGCGCCGGGGGCTCCGGTCGTGGATCATTCGGGCCACCCGTTCCTTGCCCACCCCGCTTTCCCCCAGAATCAACACGTTGACCTCGACGACCGCCACCCGTTCAATGGTGTCGAACAGCGCCTTCATGGCGGCGCCTCCCCCCGGACGAAAGCCTGTCGGCGCATGGGTCCCGGCGGAAATCATCGGGGGCGCCGTGTCCAGGATGCCGCGGATCTGGGCCACCAGATCGCGGCCGTCGAAGGGTTTGGTAAGATATTCCACGGCGCCGAATTTCATGGCCTGGACGGCGTCGGGGATGGAGCCGAAGGCGGTCAGAAAGATTACGGGCAATTCCGGCCGGACGGCCCGCATCTTCTCGAAAAGCTCGAACCCGTCCATGTCCGGCAGCTTCACGTCGCAGACCGCCAAATCGATGGCGCGGGTCTTGAGGAGCTTCAGGGCCGGCTTGCCGGCCGGCGCCGCCGCCACCGCGAAACCCGAGGCGGTCAGCCGGGCCTCGATCACCTCCAGGATGTGGGGGTCGTCGTCGATGACCAGCACGGTGCGGGCTCCGGCCAGCCGGGAAGCGAACGGGGCGGATTTCAAGGCAGTTCGATCCCTTTCTTCTTTTCGTACATTTCCTGGTGGATTTCCTCGATGGCGGCCATTTGCTCCCGGAGGGTTCGAAGCGCGGTTTCCAGTCGTCGCACTTGGCGGCGCAGCCGCCGGTTTTCTTCCTCCCGGAGCGAGAGGCGTTCCCGAAGTTCGATCGCCGCCGCCGATTCGGCCGAAACGGCTTCGGGAGGCAAATCGTCGGCGGGTCGGGGCCGTTCCGGTTCCGGCGCGGTGGCGAAAGATCGGGCCGGCGGATCGGGAACATCGATCCGGGCGGCCAGCCTGTCGAGGATGGGGTCGAGCAGTCGCGCGTCGAGCGGACGCGGGTCCGCCTTTTCGGGCGGCGCCGGAGCGGCGGTCGGTTCCCGCGGAACATGATCCGTCAGGAACCGGGCGCACAACAGGCCCC
>CAYFVR010000069.1:0-1699 GCA_964346545.1 uncultured Desulfobacterales bacterium
CGGGGCGGAGACTACTATCCGGGTCAATCATCGTTTTCTGGCCCGTAACCGGCAACCGAATTGAACCCGGAATCCAAATCTGCCCAAACGATGCCAGAACCCCGGACGGGGAATTCTTTTCGCCGTCCCAAGCGTCGCAGCTGAAGAAGGAGGTTACGATTATGCCCATGCCCAAGGATGAAATGCAGAAGGAACTGGTGGAAACGTGGCGGACGTTCGTGAATTCCATGGAAGAAGCCCTCGACAAGATCGAGAAGGATATCGAAGAGGCCAAAGAGATGGCCGGCGTCTGCACCGACGAATGGTGCGAGGCGACCGAGCATTATATTGACGACATCGCCAATTCGCTGTTTTCCATCAGCGAACCGCGTTTCGCCTCCCCGGCGGACACCAAGCGGATCAAGGAGTTGAAGCGGCGGGTGTACGATATCTACGCCAATTACAAAGATGCGTACCAGAAGGCGTCCTGATCCGTCCCCGAAGCAAGCCGGAGGATGACGGCAATCCGGAAGGCGGGCGAAATTCGCTCCGACGCTCCGGATTGCCGGACTTTTTTTCTTTCCAAGGAGGGAAACTTCACCCATGTCAGAAAATACAGGCCGTTTGGACGGGATGAACCGTCGGGCTTTCCTTACCACGACGGTCACCGCCTCCGCGCTGGCCGCCGGCGCGATGACCGGCATTCCCGGACTGTTTCGCATGTCCGAAGCCCACGCCGCCGACGCCGCCCCCTTTACATTCCCCGACCTCCCCTTTGCCCAGGACGCGCTCGAACCGGTGATTTCGGAACGAACGATAGGCTTTCACTACGGAAAACACCACAAAGGCTACTTCAACAAAACCAATGATTTCGTGAAGGGCGCCAAGTATGCCACCATGCCTCTCGACGAGATCGTGAAGACGGCCGCCACCGATCCCGGCGCAACGGCCATTTTCAACAACGCCGCCCAGTTCTGGAACCACACCTTTTACTGGAACAGCCTTTCTCCCAACGGCGGCGGCCAGCCCTCCGGGCCCCTGGCCGAAAAAATCGAATCCCAGTTTGGCGGGCTTGGCAATCTCAAGGAGGAGTTCATGAAGGCCGCCGCGGGCCAGTTCGGCAGCGGATGGGCTTGGCTGGTGCTGGACAAGGGCGAGCTGAAAACCATGAACACCGCCAACGCCGACACCCCCGTCGCCCACGGCATGACGCCCCTGCTCACCATCGACGTGTGGGAGCACGCCTACTACCTGGACTACCAGAACGCCCGGGGCGACTACGTGAAAGCGGTTCTCGACAAGCTTCTCAACTGGAAGTTCGCCGAGGCCAATTTTCAGAAGGCGACCGGATAATTATCTGGCATAACGACCCGGTTTTTCCGGTTCGGTCCACTGGCCAAGCGGAAGATCGATGTCTTTTTTTTTCGCGGAGAAAATCTCTGCGGGAGATTGTTTTTCAACCAAGAATCTGGAGGTTTTTCAAATGGCCGAAAATGGCGAAGTTTACAAATGTGAAGTTTGCGGCATGGTTGTGGAAGTGAAAGAGGCGGGCGGCGGCGAGCTGGTCTGCTGCGATCAGCCCATGGAGCTGCAGAAGTAAAAAAAGCGGTTTCAGCCCAAAAGTTCGTGAGAAAAAGAATGCACCCCCTTGGTCGGAATGGTTCCGGTGAAGGGGGTGTTTTTTTGGGGGGGCAGGCGTTGGAATTTAATTGCAGGGGCG
>CAYFVR010000069.1:1799-13872 GCA_964346545.1 uncultured Desulfobacterales bacterium
GGGCGCGCCTTGGCGCGATGTCCCCAAATCAACTCATGGCCTCGTCCAGGTCGTCCAGGTGCTTGCGAAGAATACGGGCGCTGCGCTGAAGTCCTTCCAATTCCCCGTCGTTCATGGGCATGGAAATGGCGCCGAGAATGCCGTCGCCGCCCACGATACGCGGCAGGGAAAGGGAGACGGTCGGGGCTTCGGGCACGCAGTCGGTGGGGCCGGAGACGGTCAGCACCGCCCGCTGATCCCGCAGAACCACCGAGGCGATCTTGGCCAGCGCGCCGCCCACGCCGTAGTAGGTGGACCCCTTCCCTTCGATGATTCGGTAGGCGGCGTTGCGCACCTGAACCTCGATCTCCTCCCGATCCACATCCTGAAATTCCAGCCCGGCGGCGTTCCGGAATTTCCGCAGGGACATGCCGGCCACGTTGACCGTGGACCAGGAAATCACCTCCGAATCGCCGTGCTCGCCGATGACGTAGGCGTGAACGTGGTGCGGGTCCACGCCGATTCTGGCGCTGAGCAACGTCCGGAAGCGGGCGGTGTCCAGCAGCGTGCCGGAACCCACGACCCGGTGTTCCCTGCCGCCGACGTCTTGGGCGTAGCGGGCCGTCAAATGGGTCATCAGGTCCACGGGATTGGTGGCCACCAGCAGGATGGCGTCGGGGGCGTTTTCCAGGGTTTTGGGGACCACTTCCTTGAAAACCGCCGCGTTGCGTCGCAACAGGTCCAGCCGAGTTTCTTCCGGTTTCTGAGAAACTCCCGCGGTCAAAATCACCAGCCGGGCATCCTTCAGGTCGGAATAGTCTCCGGCCGAAACTTCCACGGGATTGGAAAACGGGACGGCGTGACGCAGATCGTCCGCTTCGGCGCCCGCCCGCTTGGCGTCTTTGTCCACCAGCACGATGTGCCGGCAGACGCCTCGAAAAATCATGGCGTAGGCGGCGGTGGCCCCCACCAGACCGCTTCCAACGATTCCGACTTTCATCGGTCCTCCGTTTCGTTTCAAAGACGACGACGATTCGATGGCTCATCCGGACAGTTTGGACAGGGACGCCTTGACAAAGGCGGGCAGGTCGGCCGGCGTTCGGCTGGAGACCAGGTTGCCGTCGATCACCACCTCTTCGTCCAAAAACTCCGCGCCGGCGTTTTTCAAATCCTGAACGATGGAGACGTAGCCGGTAATTGTTCTTCCCCGAAGCACGTCCGCGGTGACGAGCAGTTGCGGCCCGTGGCAGATGGAGAATACCGGGAGACTCTTTTTCATGAATTCCCGGGCAAAGTTGACCGGCGCGTCGTGGGCGCGGAGCTTGTCCGGCGAATAGCCGCCCGGAATCAGCAGGGCGTCGAAGTCGTTCGGGGAAACATCGGCGACGGCCTTGTCGATGGTGACGGGCGTGTTCCGCTTCTTGCCGTGAACGGTTTTGCCCGCCTCGATTCCGATGTTCACGATTTCGTGGCCTTCCGCCCGAAATCCTTCCACGGGCTGGGTGTATTCGGAATCTTCAAACAGGTCGTCGATGATGACGGCGATTCGGCTCATGGAACCTCCTTCGAAGGGTCTGGCTTGATGGATCTTGATTGATGACCCCGGCTTGCCGGTTTCCGAACGGGTTCCGGCATGTCGGTTTCCAGTGATCGGTTTGGTTTTCTTTCGGTATGGCGTACCCGGTTCGTTTTTTCGGGAAATCGGTTTGGGAAAATCCCCCGAGAATGCACGTTAACCTTGTCAAATTTTGCCGTTTCAACAATGGGGCAAATCCTGTATTCGCAGAAAACGGTGGGGGAACGCCGCCCTGCGGAAGGATGGGGTCGGACCTTCATCCGGTTTTTGCGCCCGAAAAAGATGGGGGGAAGGCGGTATTGAAAAATTCGGCGCGACTTGTCATGTTGAAGTCATTGAAAATCTTTCCCTTTCTTCCGAATCCCCACGGCCGGCGCGGCAAGTTCCCATTTTTCAATCGCCCTGCGGCCGGCGTCAAAGCGGGAACGGCGGAAGGGGAACAGCCGAAAGGAGTTTCCCATGCCGGAAGAAACCACGCGAGACTATTTTGAAGCCATCACCCTGAACGGGAAAAAGGGCGAGCCCTTCGTGATCAAACTCAAGGAAAACCCCAACGTCTTCGTGGGCGTGCCGATCCCCGACCGGGAGGACGACGAGCAGTTCCATCTCACGGTCATGGAGCCGCCCGACTGCAAAGGCGTCGTGGAGGCCCGGATCGACGACATCGAGTTCATGAAGCGGCCGTAGCCCGCTCGTCTTTCCGACGACCCGCCGGGCCCTCGGGCCCGGTTGGCCTTCCCTCTTGAACCCCCTATCCGGAGCGTCTGCATGAAATGGAATTGGCGATGGCTGCCCTGGAAAATCATTATTCGCCGGCTGGCCCGTTCCCATGGCTTTTTCGACCCCGTGCTTTTCCTTTCCCGGCTCGGAAAATTTGCCCAGCCGTCGGAGGTGGCCGCTCCGGTGGAGCTGCTCCGGGCCAGCCTGGTGTTCCACGCCCGCGGCCTGCTCAACGCGCGCACCATTCAGACCAACTTGGATTGGGTCTGGCCCTTTTGGGTACGCCGCCAGTTCGATCCCACCGACCCGGCATTCGTGCCGCGCTCCTACACCATCACCCACGTCAATCTGACCCATCGCAACTGGACCGCCGCCGGTCTGCCGGATCTCTCCGCCTATCCCATCGTGGACCCGCGCGGGATGGCGACCCCTTTTTACGACGGCTGGTCCCTGGACGGCTGGGTGTTGCGGCCCGACGGAACCGACCTGATCCCCGCCCGGCTGGACGAGGCGGAACAATCGCTCGTCATGGAGGCGAACCGGGTGGCGGTGCGAACCCGAATGGTCCAGGACGAAGCCGAGCTGGAAAGCGAGGTGGACGTGGTTCTGGAAGGAAGCCGGCCCGTATGCCGCATTCGTTTTTCCGCATTCTCGCCGGAGCCGGCGACCTTCGTGCTGGCGCTCCGGCCCTGCAACCCCGAGGGCGTCAGCTTTATCCACGACGTGGAAATGTCTTCCGATTTGAAACGATGGCGGGTGGACGAAGTGGATGCAGTTCGCCTAAACCCGCCGGCGGAAGGCCATCGCGCCTCCCGGTTCGAGGACGGGGACGTGTATCGGGGTTTTTCCCGGCGGCCCAGCCGGCGGTCCATCCATTGTCCCGTGGGCATGGCCACGGCCGCCGCGGAATATGCGCTGACGCCGGGGGAAGCCCGTACCGTAACGGCTTCCGTGCCGCTGGACCGGGACCCCGAAAATTCGAACCTCTTTCCCGCGGCCCAACCCGACACCGACTGGTCCCGCGCCCTGGAGGGCCTCACCCGTCTCCAGGTTCCGGACGATCGGATTCAATACCTCTGGGACGCCGCCGTCCGGGCGGTGATCCTCCACTCGCCCATGGAAATCTACCCCGGGCCATTTTACTATAAACGCTTCTGGTTCCGGGACGCGGCGTTTATCCTCCACCCCATGCTGGCTCTGGGAATGCACGACCGGGCCGAGCGGCTGATCCGGGATTTCCCCCGCCGGCAGGAAAGCGACGGCTATTTCCGTTCCCAGCAGGGAGAGTGGGACTCCAACGGGCAGGTCATGTGGATCATGGGTCGGTTCGCGGCCTTTACCGGCCGGGAGATTCCGCCGAACTGGCTGACCGCCGTGGTTCGCGCGGGGAAATGGATTCAGCGGAAACGAACGGCCAAAACGCCCGGCGTTCGCCACGGCGGCCTGTTGCCCGCCGGCTTCAGCGCCGAGCATTTGGGCCACAACGATTTTTACTACTGGGACGATTTCTGGAGCGTGGCCGGTCTGCGGGAAGGGGCCGAGCTGCTTTCCGCCGCCGGCGAAGCGGAAGCCTCGGGAATTTTCCGGGACTGGGCGGACGATCTCATGGCCTGCATTGAGCGAAGCCTGACCGCCGCCCGGGACGCCGCGGGAGAAACCGGCATCCCCGCCTCCCCCTACCGGCGGATGGATTCCGGGGCGATCGGCTCCATCGTCGCGGGCTATCCCCTTCGTCTGCTCCCGGCGGACGACTTCGGCCTGCTGGCCACGGTCAACCATCTGGTGGACCATCACTTCATCGACCACGCCTTTTTCCAGGACATGTTCCACGCCGGTTACAATCCCTACCTGACGGTGCACTGCGCACAGGTCTTGCTGCGGGCCGGCGATCCGCGCCATTTTCCCATCGTGAGCCGGATCGCCGAACTGGCCTCCCCCACCGGCCAATGGCCGGAGGCGATTCATCCCCACACCCTGGGCGGCTGCCAGGGCGACGGCCAGCACATTTGGGCCGCCGCGGAATGGCTGATGATGATTCGGAATCTGTTCGTGCTGGAACGCGGGGACGACGGGCTGGATTTGTTGTCGGGCGTTCCGCCGGCCTGGCTGGAAGATTCGTCTTCGCTGGAATTCGGACCGGTGCATACGCCGTTCGGATCACTCGCTCTGGGAGTGAAACGGAACAACGAAGAGGTCGTGGTGGATTACCAGGCCCAGTGGCGTCGTAGGCCGGAAAACTTCCGGATCGCTTTTCCCGGACAGCCGGCGGTGTCCCTGGAACCGGCGGATGAAGACACCGTGACCGTTCCCCCGCCCCGCCCGATTTGAGGTTCGACCATGCGCGTGTGCGACATCGCCCAGTCCTTCAGCCCCCGCAGCGGGGGCGTCAAACGCTATCTGACCAACAAGATCCGCTTTTTCGCGGAGCGGCGGGACGTGGACCATCTGCTCGTTCTGCCCGGGCCAAGGGATCGGCAACGCATCAAGGGGCGCAGCCGGGTGTACGAAGTGGACTCCCCTCTCCTGCCCGGTTCGCTGGACTACCGTCTCCTTCTCGATCGCCGCCGGATTTTCGAGGTGATCCAGCGGGAATCACCCGACGTGATCGAGGTGGACAGCGCCTACGCCGCCGCCTGGTTCGGCCTGGCCGCCGGACGCCGGTTCCAGATTCCCGTGGTCGGGTTTTACCATTCCGATTTTCCCCGGCGACTTCCGGAAAAAGTGCCCGCCGCTTTCTCCGGATTGGGTAAAATGCTGGCGGAAGGAATCGACCGGTATCTACTGGCCCTCCACCGGCGCATGGACGCCACGGTGGTCGCCACGGAAAAATACGATCGCCTGCTGTCGGACATTGGCGTGCCCCGGCGCGTCCGGATTCCCCTGGGCGTCAACACCGCCGTTTTTCGTCCCCGGCCGGGACGGGCGCGGATTCGCCGGGATTTCGGCGTGCCGGAGTCCGCGTTTTTGCTGCTGTTCACGGGCCGTCTGGCGGGGATGAAGCACCTGGACGGGTTGATCGGGATGATGACGGAACTTTCCGAAGCGGCGGACGATTGCCACTTGGTGATCGCGGGGGACGGAGAGGAACGCGAGAAGGTTCGGCGCGCCGCGTCGGAGCGGGAGGACGTGACCTGGGCCGCCTACGTGGCGGATCGGGACCGGCTGGCCGAACTCTACTCCGCCGCCGACCTGTTCGTCCACGCCGGCACCATGGAGACCTTCGGGCTGGTTTCCCTGGAAGCCCAGGCGTGTGGAACGCGGGTGATCGCCGTGCGGGGCGGCGGCATGGAAGAAACCCTGCGCGGCGAGGAGCCGATGATCCTGGCCGAATCTCCCGATCCCGGCGATTTGGCCCGGGCGGTGCGGTTCGCCCGAGAGTTGGCGGAAGGCCAGGAGGATCGGGAGCGCCGTCGCCGTCGGATTGTGCGGGAATTTTCCTGGGAGACCACCTTCCGGCGGCTGCTGGATTTGTACGACCGGTTGAGGCGTGAGGAGCGTTCGGAGTTCCGCCTTCAGGCGGTTGCCGGCCCGGGCGTTCGAAGTGCTCGGGACGCCGATTCCGCCTAATGGCAATACCATTCATTTGGGCGAAAATTTGTAGGGGCGAATTGCATTCGCCCTCGGACAATCCGGCACATTCGTCCTTTGGAAATCCCAAAGTGAACGGAATTGCGCCGAAAAGCGGGACTCCAAACGGCAATTATTCCGGTAAACGTCCCCTCCCCTGGCGGCGTCATGGAGAGGATACGGCGGGGAGGGAACGCCGGCGGTCTGAGAATCCGGGACGATCAGGGCGCGGTGGCCGCCTTGGCGAAATTGGCCAAGGCGTTCTTGAAGGTGTCGATCTGCTTTTGGCAGCCGTCGATGCCGTGGCGCTTGACCAGGTATTCCGGGTCGTTGTAGGTCAGCCAAGTTTCGCCCCGGGCGTCTTCCCAAATCAGCGCTTTCTGTGGCAGATCGATCCCGGCCGATTGGGCGCAGTTCATGACCGGCGAACCCACCTTGGGGTTGCCGAAAATCAACAGCTCCGTGGGCCGCAGTTCCAAGTCCATCTTGGCGGCGTTATCCGCGTGATCGATTCGGATGAACACGGTCATCCCCTTCTCTTTCAGCGCCGTTTCCAGCCGGTCGGCGGTGGTTTTCACGTCGTGGGCGCTCTTCACGGAAACGAGGCCGTCGTCGGCCGGCGCCGGGGCGGCGGCGAACATCAGGAAGAGCACGGTCCAAAAGCTTGCGGTGCGCAGCGGCATGTTCATGGGGGTCTCCTTTGGGGAATGGGGGTGTCGGACCTTCGGTTTTCGCTTTGGGGAAAGCCGTTGGGCGATTTGCAAAATAATCCGTACCCGACGCTCCCGGGGTCGGTATGAATATTTTCGCAAATCGCCTTGTTATTCGAATTCTGAAAACGTATCCGGCTCCAATGCCGTCAAAAAGTCAAAATTCCCCGAGCCAACCCGCCTTTCCAGGGTGTTCATCACCTTGCGGACAAAGGCCGGGGAGTCGTTGGGACCGGATACGTAAAACGGCTTCCCGTCTTTTCCGAATTCGAACTCGCGGGGGCAGGCGGCCGCGTCGATATCGCCGAAAATTTTTCTGGCGCTGTTGTAGTCTTTGTGGGGAGAAAACCCGATGGATTCGGCCCAGATCACGGCGGATTCCACCAGCTTTCGGGCGCAGGAGGGATGGATGGCATTTACCTTGCCGTTTTCCTCAATCGCCTCCATAAATTCTCGATAGGCTGTTTCGCTGTCAATCCGAAACAGGGCGTCCTTGACGCCGAGGCAGTAGGCGTCCAACAGAAAGGCCGCGACCCCAATCTGGCCGTCCGCCGTTTTTCGGGAGACCACCACGTTCCCAATCCCCAATTCGTGTTCGCCGGAAAACAAATGCTCCGGCTCCCAGCATTCATAAATCGGGGCGTTCAGAACGCTCTGGACGGCGTAGCCCTGGGCGGCCCAATACCGGAAAATTCCGGCGGACGTATTTCCCTTGCTCCGGTTTTTGGCTTTTTTGGCGCGTTTGGCCTTCTTTTTCTGTAATCGTTTTTGGTCCAATGCCATGAATCAAGTCCTTTGGTCGCGGGTAAAAATGATGATCGGCCTGGAGACCGAACCGGTCAACGGTTCCCAGTTTGTTAGAATAATGGAATCGGGCGGGATGTCAAATCGCGCCAGGAGACGCGCACCCGATGGCGAGAATTCCGCCCCCGGCTTTTCCGCCTTGACCGCCGAGCCAGGGTAGAGATACCATTTAAAAAAGCCCTCCCGGATGGGATGGATCAGCTTGGGAAATGGCAAACCAAAGGAAATGGGCATGGCGCAATACGGAGGCTTGATTGGCCGGATCAGTCAGGAGCGGCAGGACCTGACCCGAATCGTGGAGCGGTCCGGCGAATTGCTCCAAAAAGCCCGGGATACCGGCGATGACGGATATCTGGATGGCGTCGCGCTGAATCTCCACGGGTTTTATACGGCCGTGGAGCGGATTTTGGAAGACATCGCCCGAACCCTTGACGGGGAAATTCCCCAAGGGAGCGGTTGGCACAAGCGCCTTTTGCTTCAGATGTCGGCGGAAATCCCCGGCGTTCGGCCGCCGGTGATTCAGCGCGACACCCGCGCTTGCCTGGAAGAATATCGGGCCTTCCGACATGTGGTGCGGAATGTGTACACCTTCCAACTGTTTCCCGCGCGGCTGGAATCGCTTGCGAGCGAATTGCGGGCCTGCATGGATTCGGTTTTTTCCGACTTGGATGGATTTACCGCGTTTGTTTCCGGCCTGGCCTCCGGGAAGAGCTGAATTTTCGCCTCCTCTCTAATTCTACTTTGGCAGGTTGGCGCTTTAGAAGTGGAAACGGAGTCTTCCGGCCCAAAAAAATCCCCCCGGCCCCCGTTACAAAAGGGGCGGAAAGCCGCTGCCCGGGCAACTTGCCAAAAGAGAACCCACAAGGCCGTGGAACCCCAATGCCCGAAATCACGCCGGAAAAGATGGAAATCTATCGCCGCAACGCCCGGCTGCGGGAGGCGGCAGCGAAACGGGCGAACCTTGCGCGGAGAGCCCGTGCGCTTCGTCTCGCCGAAATGGCCGCCCGGCTTTTGCGGGAAAAATACGGCGTTCGCTCGGTTCTCCTGTTTGGCTCCGTGGCCCGAGGGGACGTGTTCGATCACCGATCCGACGTGGACTTGGCCGTCTCCGGCCTTTCGGAGCAAGATTACTACCGGGCGCTTTCCAATTTGATGGACCTGGACCCCGAAATCGACGTGGATCTGGTGATGTTGGAAACGGCCCGGCCCCAACTGCTCCGGTGGATACAAGCGGAGGGAAAACCGTTGTAATCCATGCCCCGCGCCGAACACGCCTTCATCTTTCATTTGAATTCAAACCGCTTGGATCCATTGCAAATCATGTTCACAACTTGCCGCCGAAGCCTTGTCCGCCTGCTCCCGTTTGCGACGGCGCTCCTTTTTTGCGCCTCTCCGACCGGCGCCGATCCCTTGGGAGAGGCGGAGCCGCACTCGCGAAGGTACGACACCTTCGTGGATCGGTTTCATTCCGGGGTGTCCGACCGGCTGCTTTCCACCGCGGAGTGGCTGGATTCGTTTTTCGACGATGAACGGTATGAGAGCGAGGTCAACCGGACGCGCCTTCGCCTGTCCTTCGAAACGAGCCTGGTGGACGCGGAAGGGTTTGAATTCGACGCCGACACCCGGTTGCGGATCTTGCTGCCCGAGCTGGAAGACCGGCTTTCCTTCGAAGTTTCCGGGGACACCCGGGAGGATTTCCGGAACCGGCCCGTGGGGGGGACCGGAATGGACGAGGTGGACGACGAGGACGACGGCGCCCTGACGGCCGGTTTTCGGTATCTGGTGCGAGGCACCGACCGGTTGAACTTGGGCCTTTCCAGCGGGGTGCGAATCCGGGATTTGCGGCCGGTGCTTTTCGTGGAGCCGCGCCACCGGCTGACGTTTGATTACGACCCGTGGATTCTGCGGTTTACCCAGCGGGTGCGCTGGTTCACCGACGAAGGGTGGGACATCCGTTCCCAGACCGACGCGGAGCGGCTGGTGTTTGGAGAATATTTCTTCCGCGCCACCGGGCGGGTGAAATGGTTCGAGCGGGAAAACGGGATGTTTTACGATCTGGATTTCGGGATTTCCCGGCCGCTGGACGACAAAAGCGCCGCCGAGCTGCAATGGAACAACCGGTTCGAAACGCGACCCCAACATGAGCTGGAAACCACCTTTTTCCAACTGCGCTATCGGCGTCGGTTCTGGCGGGAGTGGCTTTCCTTCGAAACCGGCCCCCAGCTCGCCTTCCCGGCCGACCGGGATTACCGCCCGACCCTGGGCGTCTTTTTCAAGCTCAACATGGTGTTTGGGTACACGAAGCCGTGACGCCAGATCTTCAGCGTCATTTTCGGTTTTCCATCAGACCGTCAGCAGCGGTTCCCCGTCCTTGAGCAGCCGGGTCAGCAGCTCGCCGGTGTAGATCACTTCGATCCCCAGCGCCTCCAGGGTTTCCGTCACGCCGAGCTGATCCGCGCATGCCTTGCAGGCGATCAGGTTCACGCCGGCGGAAATCGCCTTCATCACCGTTTCCCGCATGGCGGCGTCTTCGGCGACCAGCCGGGCCGGATCGCCCCAGACGATGACCGTAACCTGTTCCCACCAGCCCTTTTTCAGGCTGTTGACGGTGTACATGAAGACCATCTTTTCGGCGGTGACGGGGTTGGGATTGGTCCAGAGCAGGTGCAGGTGATCCTTGGAAGTCATGGTTCGCCTTTCCGTCGGGGGGAAGAGGGAGTATGCCCGGTTCCAACCGGTTTCGTCAACCGGATGGAACCGGACATACGGGAAAAATGGACGATCGACGGGGTTATTCGGCCGGTTCTTCCACAATCTCCACCAGCTCCACCTCGAAATTGATGGGATGGCCGGCCAGCGGATGGTTGAGATCGACGGTTATCGATTCGGGATCAACCTGGATGACCCGTCCCGGCATTTGATCTCCGCTGTCGTTGACCAGGGTGACGATATGCCCCGTTTCCACGTCGTGGATTTCTTCGGGAACGTCGGTCTTCCGGAAGGTGATCCGGGCCTCTTCGTCCCGATCGCCGTAGGCGTCGTCGGGCTCCAGTCGGAAACTTTTCGACTCGCCCGGCGTCATCCCGATCACCGCGTTCTCAAAGCCCTCGATCACCTGCCCCTCGCCCACCTGAAACTGAAGAGCCTCTTCCATATTTTCCGTGGAATCCACCACTTCGCCGGAGTCCAGCTGGCCGGTGTAGGACACTTTCACCCAGTCCTTGTCTTTCACCTGCGTCATTGTTTCCATCTCCTTTTTGGGATTCCGGACCTTCCCGATCCGAATGGTTGGCCCGCGTCCCCCTCGCGAAAATGGAGGCAAAGACCTCCCGGTTTGAAGGGGTGTCGAGCATGATCAAAAGCTTAGTATCGAATGCCATTTTGTAAAGGATTTGAGCGTCGATCCAAGCGCCGACGACCCGCCGATGGAGTGGTCCATTCTCGCCGCGCCCAAAGATTTTAGCATAGATATTCCGAGTCCCTTCTTGCCAAAAATTACCGAGAGTGTTATGGGGTGGAACGAAATTTTTAATTCCGCCTTAACCGCCTAAATGGCGTTTACCCGGACCCGCCGATCCGGGAACCTGATTTGGGGAGATATCCGAACAGAATTTCAGACGGGGGAAATCCGATTCATGGGGATGTCGCTTGCGCAGGTGGATAAATTCGTCGGTCCGGAAATGCATCTGAAGGACATCTCCCTCTCCTTCGAGCCGGGTTCCCGCAACGTCATTCTCGGCCGCACCCTGGCCGGAAAAACCTCCCTCCTTCGGATCATGGCCGGGCTCGACCGGCCCACGCGCGGCAAGCTCCTGGCCGACGGCCAGGACATCACCGGCCGCTCGGTGCGCAAGCGCAGCGTGGCCATGGTCTACCAGCAGTTCGTCAACTACCCTTCCCTCACCGTTTACGACAATATCGCCTCCCCCTTGAAAATTCGCGGCGAAGATTCCGCCGAGATCGACCGGCGCGTCCGGGAGACGGCGGCCATGCTCCGCATCGACCCCTTGCTGGACCGGCTGCCGGCGGAGCTTTCCGGCGGGCAGCAGCAACGCACCGCCATCGCCCGGGCCCTGGTGAAAAACGCCGAACTGCTGCTGCTGGACGAGCCGCTGGTGAATCTGGACTACAAACTCCGGGAAGAGCTGCGGCTGGAGCTTCAGGAGATTTTCCGCCGCCGGGAGGCCATCGTGGTCTACACCACCACCGAGCCGGCCGAGGCGCTCATGCTGGGCGGGGACATCGTGGTGATGCACGAGGGCCGGGTCATCCAGACCGGCCGGACCCGGGAGGTCTATCGCACCCCGGCCACCATGACCGTGGCCGAAGTCTTCAGCGATCCCCCCATCAATTTTCTTTCCGGCGAAGTGGCCGGCGGCAACGTCTGCATCGGGTCGGACATCCGCATTCCCCAGTCCGGCCATTTTTCCGCTCTTTCCGACGGCCCCCTGCGATTCGGCCTGCGGTCCAACCATCTGTTCCTGAACCGGCGCAGCGAGGCCGACGTGGAAATCCCCGCCCGGGTCGCCCTGTCGGAAATCAACGGCTCGGAAACCTTTGTCCATCTGGAACACCGCGACACCCGGCTGGTGTTGCAGGAGACCGGGGTCCACAATTTCCGGATCGGAAACGAGATCACCGTCTTCGCCCATCCGGGCAATTTCTACGTCTACGGCCCGGACGGCGAGCTGGCCGCCGCGCCGGGGAACGGCCGGTA
>CAYFVR010000069.1:13972-19464 GCA_964346545.1 uncultured Desulfobacterales bacterium
TCTACGTCTACGGCCCGGACGGCGAGCTGGCCGCCGCGCCGGGGAACGGCCGGTAGACCGCGAGTCCGAACCACCGAAAATTGGATCGTTCCCGAACCCGATAACCCGCAACCCGGGACGAGCGCCGCCCATGGCCCGAATTGAACTGGACGAAATCGCCCACAGCTACCTGAAAAATCCGCAAGGGCAGGCCGACTACGCCCTCAAGCGCATCCACAACACCTGGGCCGACGGCGGGGCCTACGCCCTGCTGGGGCCGTCCGGCTGCGGCAAAACCACCATGCTCAACCTCATCTCCGGCCTGTTGGTCCCCAGCGAAGGCCGGGTGCGGTTCGACGGCAAAGACGTCACCGATCTGCCGCCGGAGAAGCGCAACATCGCCCAGGTCTTTCAGTTCCCCGTCCTGTACGACACCATGAGCGTCTACGAAAACTTGGCCTTTCCGCTGAAAAACCGGAAAGTGGCCCCGGCCGAGATCGACCGTCGGGTGCGGGAGGTGGCCGACATCCTGGACCTGGGGCCCTTCCTCAAAAAAAAGGCCAGCGGGCTGGCCGCCGACGCCAAGCAGAAAATCTCCCTGGGCCGGGGACTGGTCCGCAGCGACGTGGCGGCCATTCTCTTCGACGAGCCGCTCACCGTCATCGACCCCCAGCTCAAATGGCATCTCCGGCGAAAACTCAAGGAGGTCCACGACCAGCTCAAGTTGACCCTGATCTACGTCACCCACGATCAGGTGGAGGCGCTCACCTTCGCCGATCAAGTGATGATCATGTACGAAGGCGAGATCGTCCAGACCGGGACGCCCCAGGAGCTGTTCGAGGAACCCTCCCACAAATTCGTGGGCTATTTCATCGGCAGTCCGGGCATGAATTTTTTGCCCTTTACGCTGGAGGGAAACGAGGCCCGGGTCAACGGCGCCGCCATCCCGCTGAACCCGGAGACGGCGGAAAAGGCCCGGACGGCCGAGGGAAAACTGGAGCTGGGCATTCGCCCGCTCTACCTGGAAGCCCATGCCGAGGCGGTGGAAGGCGGCATCGAGGCCGGGGTGCGGTCGGTGGAGGATCAGGGGAGCTTCAAAATCCTGACCGCGGAGCTTGGCGACCAGCTGCTGCGGGCCCGGCTGCCCGAAGGCTGGCCGGCGCCGGAGGGGAAAACCTGGCTTCGATTTCCGACGGAACGGACCCGGATTTTCGCGAATGAGCGGTTGGTGAGTTGAGAAAAAGTCTCGTTCCCAGGCTCCGCCTCAATGGCGTTAAGTTAAGCGTTTTTACCCCCCTTTTTTAAAGGGGGGCAAGGGGGGATTTTTCGGCAATAAATTGAAATGACTCAGTTAATTTTTTTAGGACGTTGCCTATTCCAAAGAATGTTCCCGTTCCCAAGCTCCTCCTCAATGCCCTTACATTTTGGCAGGGCTTCTTTGGAATCGAAAGCGCCTTCATAAAATTGACGGATGGATTCCAATTCATTGCCCTAAAATCCCCCCCGGCCCCCCTTTAAAAAAGGGGGGTGAGAAACACGGCATTGCGAGGCGGGGCCTCGCAACGAGAGGGAAAAAATTGTAACGCGCTCCAAGGGGAAAGCCGCACCGCATGGACAAATGGGAAGACAACAAGGCCTGGTTTTTGGTGCTGCCGGTGTTCGTCGTGGTCGCCTTCAGCGCCATCATTCCGCTGATGACGGTGGTCAACTATTCGGTCCAGGATATTTTTGGACCGGGGCAGCGGTTTTTCGTGGGGATGGAATGGTTCAAGGAGGTGCTGGCCGACGAGCGGCTCCATGACGCTCTGTGGCGGCAGTTCCTCTTTTCCGGCCTGGTGCTGCTGATCGAAATGCCGCTGGGCGTCGCCATCGCCTTGACGATGCCCAAAAAGGGCTGGGGCGCCTCCGCCAGCCTGGTGACGATCGCCTTGCCGCTGCTGATTCCCTGGAACGTCATCGGCACCATCTGGATCATCTTCACCCGGCCGGACATCGGGCTGATGGGCGCGACCATCAACGGGCTGGGGCTCGCCTTCGACCACACGGCCCGGCCCCTGGACGCCTGGATCACGCTGATGCTGATGGAGGTGTGGCACTGGACGCCGCTGGTGGCGCTGCTGGCCTACGCGGGGCTTCGGGCCATTCCCGAAGCCTATTATCAGGCGGCCCGGATCGACGGCGCCTCGGCCTGGGCCGTCTTCCGCTACATCCAGCTTCCCAAAATGCGCGGCGTGCTGACCATCGCCCTGCTGCTGCGGTTTATGGACAGCTTCCTCATCTACGCCGAGCCCTTCGTGCTCACCGGCGGCGGGCCGGGCAATTCCACCACCTTTCTGTCCATTTATCTGGTCAAGATCGCCGTGGGCCAGTTCGACCTGGGCCCGGCGGCGGCCTTCTCGCTCATCTATTTTCTCATCATCCTGCTGTTCAGTTGGCTGTTCTACCAGGCGCTCCAGAACGTGGGGAAGGGAGAAACGCCGTGAAAAAACGGACCATCGCCCTGCTCTTCTACTTCATCCTGCTGATGCTGCCCATCTACTGGATGCTCAACATGTCGCTGCGGACCAACGCCGACATCCTGGGCGGCTTCGCCCTGTATCCCCACAACCCCACCCTGGAAAATTTCATCAAGATTTTTTCCGATCCCTCCTGGTATTCGGGCTACATCAATTCAATCATCTACGTCAGCATCAACATGCTGATCTCGCTCACCACCGCCCTTCCGGCGGCCTACGCCTTTTCCCGCTACCGGTTTCTGGGCGACAAGCACGTCTTCTTCTGGCTGCTGACCAACCGGATGGCCCCGGCGGCGGTCTTTCTGCTGCCCTTCTTCCAGCTCTACTCCACTTTCAACCTCATCGACACCCACATCGCCGTGGCCCTGGCCCACTGCCTGTTCAACGTGCCGCTGGCGGTCTGGATTCTGGAAGGCTTCATGTCCGGCATCCCCCGGGAGATCGACGAGACCGCCTTCATCGACGGCTACTCGTTTCCCCGGTTTTTCTTCACGGTGTTTCTGCCGCTGATCCGGGCCGGGGTGGGCGTGACGGCCTTTTTCTGCTTCATGTTCTCCTGGGTGGAGCTGCTCTTCGCCCGGACCCTGACCACCACCGAGGCCAAGCCCATCGCGGCGACCATGACCCGCACGGTGAGCGCCACCGGGCTGGACTGGGGTCTGCTGGCCGCGGCGGGCATTTTGACCATCGTGCCCGGGGCGTTGGTGATCTGGTTCGTGCGCAACCATCTGGCCAAGGGCTTCGCCCTGGGGCGCGTGTAGGAGGGACGCCATGGATTTTGAATGGATGGCCTGGACGTTGCCCACGGCCCTGTTTTTCATCGTCATCGCGGTGATTCTGACCGGGATGACGATCTGGGAAATCCGATCGCCGACCCTGGAGCGGCGGGGGCTGTTGCCCATCGCCACCACCCGGGGCGACCGGCTGTTCATCGGCCTGTTGGGCAGCGGCTACATTCACCTGGCCTGGCTGGGGCTCACCGACATTTCCCTGTACTTCGGCACGGCCATCTCGGTGGCCTGGATGATTGCCCTTATGCGCTGGGGATAGGGCCGGAATCGGGTTCAACCGGGAACGGCCTTGGGGGTTCGGTCGTCGGCGTTTTTGGCCTTCGCGCCGCCGACGTTGACCGCCGAGGCCCGGATTGGGACCCGGGTTGGGACTCGGATTGGGACCGGGGTTGGGAATGAATGGGCAAGGGGATTCTGGGAAATTAACGCAAGGGACCGAAGGCCGAGAAAGGGAGGGGAAGGATGATCGGACGTTTATTGAGAGGCGCCGGGCGGTTTTGGCGCCCCCTCGTGTCGGCGGCGTTGGGCGTCGCCTTCACGGCGGGATTCGCGATGGCGGACATGGAGGCGGCGAAAAAGTGGATCGACGAGGAGTTTCAGCCTTCGACCTTGAGCAAGGAAGAGCAGCTCAAGGAGATGGAATGGTTCATCAAGGCCGCCGAACCGTTCAAGGGCATGGAAATCCGGGTGGTTTCGGAAACCATTCCCACCCACGAGTATGAGTCCAAGACGCTGGCCCAGGCGTTCGCGGAGATCACCGGGATCAAGGTGACCCACGACCTGATCCAGGAAGGCGACGTGATCGAGAAGCTTCAGGTGCAGATGCAGTCGGGCGAGAACGTCTTCGACGCCTACATCAACGACTCGGACCTGATCGGCACCCACTGGCGATACGGCAACGTGGTGAACCTGACCGACTGGATGGCCGGCGAGGGCAAGGACGCGACCCTGCCCACCCTGGACATCGAGGACTTCATCGGCCGCTCCTTCACCACCGCGCCGGACGGCAAGCTGTACCAGCTTCCGGCCCAGCAGTTCGCCAACCTCTACTGGTTCCGGTACGACTGGTTCAACCGGGAGGATTTCCAGAAGCAGTTCAAGGAGCAGTACGGCTACGAGCTGGGCGTGCCGGTGAACTGGTCGGCCTACGAGGACATCGCCGAGTTTTTCACCAACCATGTGAAGGAAGTGGACGGCAAGCGGATTTACGGCCACATGGACTACGGCAAGAAGGCGCCGGATCTGGGCTGGCGCTTTACCGACGCATGGCTCTCCATGGCGGGGGCCGGCGATGTCGGCATTCCCAACGGCCTGCCCGTGGACGAGTGGGGCATCCGGGTGGATGAAAACGCCCGTCCGGTGGGCTCCAGCGTGGCCCGGGGCGGCGCGACCAACGGCCCGGCGGCCAAGTACGCCCTGCGCAAGTACATGGAATGGCTGCGGCTTTACGCCCCGCCGGGCGCCCTGGGGATGGATTTTTACCAGTCCCTGCCCAGCCTGGCCAAGGGCAACGTGGCCCAGCAGATTTTCTGGTACACGGCCTTCACCGCTTCCATGGTCGCGCCCCAAAGCGAGGGCAACGCGACGGTGGACGAGGACGGCAATCCGTTGTGGCGCATGGCGCCCTCCCCCCACGGTCCGTACTGGGAGGAAGGCATGAAGCAGGGCTATCAGGACTGCGGTTCCTGGACGCTGCTGAAGAGCACGCCGGTGGAACGCCGGAAGGCGGCCTGGCTGTACGCGCAGTTCACGGTGGCCAAGACCACGTCGTTGAAGAAGAGCCATGTGGGCCTGACCATCATCCGCGACAGTGACATCAACCACGAATCCTTCACCGAGCGCGCACCCAAGCTGGGCGGTCTGGTGGAGTTCTACCGCAGCCCGGCCCGGGTCAACTGGGCGCCCACGGGCACCAACGTGCCGGATTATCCCAAGATGGCGCAGCTCTGGTGGCAGAACATCGGGGAAGCGGTGGCCGGCGAGGTGACGGTGGACAAGGCCATGGACAATCTGGCCGCGGAGCAGGACCGGATCATGGAGCGGCTGGAACGGGCCAACGTGCAGGGCGACATTGGGCCGAAGCTGAACGAGGAGCGCGACCCGGAATACTGGCTGAGCCGGGAGGGCGCGCCCAAGCCGAAGCTGGAAAACGAGAAGCCGAAAGGCATGACGGTGAAGTACGACGACCTGCTGAAGGCGTGGCAGG
>CAYFVR010000070.1:0-4416 GCA_964346545.1 uncultured Desulfobacterales bacterium
CCCTCCGCCGTCGTTGGATCAATCGTGGACTTCACTTCTGAAATCCGGTTGGCCGGAAACCCGCCCTTCTCGGCGTGTTCGCGGATCGCTTCCTTGTCGGGCGCGATGTAGACGCAATAGACCTTGTCCTCCGTGACGAAGCTCTCCACCCACTGAATCTTGGGGCCCATCTCCGACAGGACGTCGCAGGATTTCTGGGAAATGCCGGTCAATTCGTTGGAACTCAGATTCCCGGCGCCTTCAATGTCGCGCTCGATGATGTACTTGGGCATGGGGTCTCCTTTTTGGAGTGTGCAAATGGAAAGGTGAATTCCCACTTCTGTATTCAAAAAACAAAAATAGCCACCCAATTTCGGAAAAGCAACCGAGGCGGGTAGGCGGGGGAATGTGCAAGAGCGTTTCGGGGAGGGTTTGAAGCGATCGGCCGGCGGTCCGAGCCGCCGGCCGAAGGGCGGGAGGGGGTAAAAAAGGTCAGAATCGAGCGAGCTTTTCCGGTTTCATGGGCCGCCGCCCGTCGAACAGGTCGCAGGCGCGATAGTAGCGGAGGTCTTCGGACCAGAGGCGGCGGAACTGGGCGTCACCGGCCAGTTTTCGGACGGTGCGGATCGGGGCGGAGAAGGTGTCCAACAGCGGGCCGAACAGCTCCGACGGGTCGCGGAAGCATTCCCAGTCGCAGGCTTTGCAAAAGGCGTCGGCGTCCAGGGAATCCAAATCCACGTCCCAGAATTTCCCCAGATTTTCGTCTCCCCGGTAGCCGCAGGGATAGGTCCCGCCGTCCCGGGCGTCCACGAAGAAAAAGTCGATGCCGCCCCGGCAGGGATACGCCTCCGCGCCGTCTTCTTTCCCGTAATGGCGAACCAGCGCCTGGAGGGAGGTTCGGGGCGAAAAAATTCGAATCCGGGAACGGAACTCCGGGATGGTGTCCATGAGCGCCCGAAACAACGCCACCTTTTCCGGCGCGGAAAAGCGCACCACGCCGTCCGCCGCCGCGGCCGCGTAGACGGCGGAAAGATTTTCCCCCGCCTCCACGCTCATGGGATAACAACTGTTGACGATGGTGAAGCCCATGTCGATCACCCGCCGGTAGAACGCCCGAAACGCCTTCCGGTACATTCGGTAAAATCGTTCCGGCCCCCGGGGATCGCCGTTCAGCGGATCGGCGACCCCCTCGGTGAACATGGTTTCCCGGCTGATGTTTCGGTTGATGCCCAAGTTCACCGAGGGAAACAGGCCCCGCTCGTGGAACTCCGGCAACGCCGCTTCGATCCCGGCCACCACGCCGGGGAATCCCCGCATCTCCTCATGCACCGCCGGTTCGGCGGAATCCAGGCTGATCCAGAAATTCCGAAGCGGCGTGTCCGCCAGGGCGTCGGCGATCTCCCGCACCCGGTCCATCCGGCCGCTTTTCACGTCGCAACCCGTGAAGCAAAAGCCGTTGGTTCCGGTGCGGATGTAGGGAATGCCAACCTCCCCGGCGCGTCGGATGTAGTCGGCGAGTTGGGGCATCAGCATCATCGGCTCGCCGCCGGTGAAGGAAATGGCTTGCACCCCCTTTTCCGCCGCCGCGTCGATGATTCGGTACACATCGTCGGAGGAGAGGGTGGCGCGTTCAAATTTCTCGGTGGTCCGCATCCCGCACTGGGGACATTTGGCGTTGCAACGGTCGGTCAGTTGAATCACCAGTTGCCCGGGGGCGCGGCCCCGAAGCAGCGGGCCGATGGAAATGGACATGGGCATCCTTTCAGCCGACGCGGGCGAAGTCGATTGCCGCCGGCTCGGAGGCGTGCCGCAGCAGCTCCCAGGAGCGAGAGAAGGCGTTTTCGAAGGAGCGGTCCTCCATGTAGGCCCGGGCCGCCCGGCCCATGGTTCGCCGTCGATCCCCTTCCCGAGAAAGTTCCCGCAAGGCCGCCAGCAGCGCCGGGTCGTCGCCGCCGGGAACGACCAGCCCCGTCTTGTTGGGAATCAGGTTCTCGCAGGGGCCGCCCTGGTCGGTCACAATCACCGGCAGGCCGGACGCCTGGGCCTCCAGCACCACGTTGCCGAAGGTGTCGGTGGTGGAGGGAAAGACGAAAAGGTCGGCCGAGGCGTAGGCGGCGGACAGCTCTTCGCCTTCCAGATAGCCGGTGAAGGTGCAGGGGGCGTTGCGCAGGGCCTGCTTCATTTCGTTGCGGTAGGGACCGTCGCCCACCAGGACCAGGTGCACGTTCCGATCGGTTCGGATCAGCTTCAAAAACACTTGCGCCAGCCGGTCCAGATTCTTTTCCCGGGAGATTCGGCCCACGTAGAGCAGCTTGACCGGTTCCGCCACCGGAAAGCGTTTTTCGTAAAAGCCGTTTCGGTTGGACGGATGAAACGCCGCCACGTCGATGCCCCGGGGCAGGGTCCGGATTTTTCCCGGTCGGATGCCCTTTTCGGTCAACTCTTCGGCGGAAGCCCGGGAGGAGACGTAAATCTGGTCCATCTGATCGTAGTACCAGATCATGTATTTCCAGGTGAGGTCCTCGATCATGTGGTCGCCGGTGAGATACTGGGCGTACTGGGGAAAGGCGGTGTGATAGGTGCCGTTGATGGGGAGCTTCAGAATCCGGGCGATGGCCAGCGCCGCCAGACCCACCGGCCCCGGGGTGGCCGACTGGATGTGGGTGAAGCCCTGCTCGTAGACGTAGTTGAGCATTTCCAGAAAGGGCGGGTAGCAGATTTTCTGATCTTGGTACTCCGGGATTTCCGCCACGCCGAAAGGCTCAAAATTTTGGATGCCCGGCCGCGCCTCGTGGGGGGAGGCGTCGCAGGTGATCACCGTCAGTCGCTTCCGGTTTCGCACCGCGATTTCCACCTGCTGCTGAAGCGTCTGGGCCACGCCGTTCACCTCGTAAAAGGTGTCGGTGAAGTGGGCCACGTTCATGTCGTCTTCGGTTTTGGCGGCGGGTTCGGCCGCCTCCGAAGCGGGGAAGCGGTCCAGCACCTCGGCGGTGAAAGCCCGGTCCTTGGTGAACTGGGAAAAGGCCACGAAATAGGGGGCCAACAGAGAGTAGAGTCCCCCGGCGGAGCCCACGGTCTGGAAGATGTTGAAGACGTTTCCGCCGGAAAGGTGGCCCAGCAGGTGATCGGCGGAGTGGGCCAGCACCTTGCTGGACACCTGATGGACGAATTCAAACCACTGGCGTTCCCGGTCGTCGAAGGAATCGTCGCCGTTGGCGATGTCCATCAGCCGGGGGGTTTCCCGCAGCAGCCGCTCGGTTTCCTGGCGGACCAGCCCCATCAGCGTGTCGGGCACGGCGGCGCCTAGCTTGCGCCGGTTCCGGTGATTCAGGAAAAAATAAATGCGCGACATCAAACCGGGTTCGCCCTCGCCTTCGGGGGTCAGGGACCGATCCAAAAAGCGCAGCAGCCGGTCTTTCTGGATGTGGGACTCCAGGTTCAAATGGTTCCGGTAATACTGCCAGGCGATGCCGTAGAAATTGTGGGCCATGGTCAGCGGGGTGGACGGGTGGCTGACCACCTCGGCGTGGCCCTGGCGGAGCGCCTCCAGCAGGTCGGCCTTGGCGTCGCCGGCGACCCGGGTGTAGGTGCGGGCGATGTTGAGCCCGCTGTGGTCGTCGGAGCCGCCGGTGAGGGTTTTCACCCAGGGCTCGGGAAAGCCGGGGACGATGCCGTGCTTGTCCGCCAACCGGTCGATGTCCGCCGGCTGGAGACCGGAGAGGATGCGGCGGAGCCGATCGTTCTGTTCGCCGTTGCGCGCGCCGTTCAGCTCGAAGCATTTGAACAGCAGCAACGTCTGCTCGAAGTGGTCCAGGGTCAGCCGGTCGTTGACCGCGTACAGCGGGTGGGCCAGGATGTGGAGGATGCCTTGGCGCCGGAGCCAGGGGATCAGCTCGAAGACGTTCTTCCGCAGCTTCTGGATTTCGTCGTGCTGGGCTTCCGTTACGTCCAGGGCCAGCACATGGAGCTTGCAGCCGTCTTCGGGAAAATAGGTGGTGATTTCCTCGCTGACGAACGCGCCCGGCAGGTGGGCGATTTCCAGGGCCCCGGCGATGCTGTTGTGATCGCTGATGGTCACCAGGTCCATGCCCCGCCGCCGGGCCATTCGATAGATTTGCAGCGGTTCGGTGAAACTTTCCGGGCAGCCGATCTTGCGCAGCACCCATTGGGTCGGCCGTTTGGAAAATTTGGAGTGGACGTGCGGGTCGATGTTCATCCGGTTCCTCCCGTGGATGGTGGCGGGCGCGGTTTCCGGTTCTCCTCCCCGGTGGGAAACCGGCCCGGAACCCATGAGGCGCGGCCTTCGGTGGCGCCCGGCGGCGTTTTTCGTCTGGGTGTCGAAATCCCCTCAAATCCAATGCCGTTCACTTTGGGAGTCCCAATGAACAATGCCGTTTGATTGGCAAAGGACGTATGCGATACGCCCCTACCTCTACT
>CAYFVR010000070.1:4516-14597 GCA_964346545.1 uncultured Desulfobacterales bacterium
ATTTTTGGGCCGACCGGGGCCGCGTCAAATGGATTTATTACCGTCCGCCGGTTAGGTTTGTGCGAGTGTGTTGTTAGTTTTCGATTAAAAAAACGATTGGTTGTGCGGGAGAAAAAGAAAAAGGGCGGCCCGGGGGAGGCCGCCCTTGGGGGATAGGGCATGTAAGGGGGGATGCCCTGTGGAACGTGGGGGAACTTTTAACCGGCCCGTGTTAACGTTTGATTAGCGGCCGGTTAAAAGTTGGTGAAAGTGGACGGCGAGGAGCCGGGCGGGGCGCGGGAGGAAACCGCCCCCGCCCGGAACGGTTCAAATCCCCGGTCTCAGCTTCCTTCCAACGGAATCAACCGCTCGTTCACGTCGATGGGCACGTCGTAGGCGCGCGCTTCGTCGGGATGGAATTCCCGCAGAAACTCGGCCAGCGCGTCCTGTTCCCCGCCCGTTTTCGAAAACGCGGCCATTCCCGGATCGAATTCGGCGAGATCCGTTTCCAGCAGGGATACGAACCGGGGATTCGCCAGATTCTTGAACGGCCATCCGCTGCCGCAATTGGGGGAGAAGAACTCGCTGTCCTCCGGGGCCGCGCACGACGAGAGAAAGTCGAGGGCCACAACCCGGAACGGACGGTTGGGATCGCCCACGACGCCCCCCTCCTCGACCACGAGATCCCAGACGCCGGGCGAGGTCTCCACCTCCAGCCGGCGAACGCGTTCGCCGTTGGTGGAAAGGCCCAGGTTGTCGTCGCCGCCGTCCCGGGCCGGCCGGGACGGATCGAATTCCACCCGCATCCCGCCGACGTGGGCGAAGTTGCCCAGAATCATTTCCTCGGTCAGGTCCCGGAGTTCGGCGGCGGTCATGGTGACCAGGGCGAGGCCGTTGTCGAAGGCCAGCGCGGTCTGAATGTCGAGCTGGGAGACGCCGCCCTCGGGTTTGCCGAAATCGTTGGCCGCCGGCGGCAGAAGCTCAACCTCTTCCGCGGAGGTCGAACCCGGCGGGCTCACGATCCGTCCGATGGGAGAGCGGATGCCGCCGCCATTTTTCACCGAAACCCGCGGCGGGTTTTCGTCGCCGAAGCGTTGCGCGTACCACAGGTTGGCGTCCGCCGACAGATTTCCCAAATTGGTTTCCCGGCTCCGCACCGAGGCGCGCCGTCCGTCCAGAAAAACGTTGGTGAGGCCGAAGGCTTCGCCGTCCTGCTCCCCAAGGATTTGGCGAATCGCGTCGGCCACCTCCACCACCGCCGGGATGGGCGAGGCGTCCAGTCCCTCCGTCACCGCCGGAATCGCGGCCCAGGCGCCGTTTTCGGCCGGGTTTAAACGATTCGGAAGCACCCGGCCCGCGTCGTCGAATTCCATCACGAGGCGACCCAGGTATTTGTAGTCGGCGTCGGTGTTGACCAGCAGCACCGGCTCGCCCAGCGGACTGGCGTACACCTCGGGATATTCCCCGGCCGCCGCGTCTCCCTCTCGCAGGACGTCCGTTTCGTCGGCCAGCAGCGTGTTCGACCCGCCGGCGACGATGACGTCCACGTTTTCCAGGCGCGTGGCCAGGCCCCGTTCCACGTCGATGCGCTGCATGTGAGACAGCAGGACGATCTTGTCGATGTCCCGGGCGACCAGCCGGTCCACCTCCGGCTGGATGGCCCCGGCCAGGGCGTCGAGTCCGGCCGCGTTCTCCGCGAAGCCTTCGGGCGAAAGACCCAGATCGCCCACCGAGGTGATGGCGGGCAGGGTCGGGGTGACGGCGCCCACGAATCCGATCCACTCGCCGTCCACGAAAATGGCGCCGCTGGGCGCGAGTCCGCCCGGAATTTGGGCGGCCTCCAACCCCGGTTCCACCACGAGCGGCGCGGTGGCGTCGTCCGCCGAAAAGTCGATGTTCGCGGAAATATACGGAAACAACGCGCCCGAATAGGCGCCGTCCGGCGAAATGATCTCGGCGAAGCCGCCGGGCCCCGTGTCGAGGTCGTGGTTGCCGACCGCCGAAATCTGCAAGCCCATCCGGTTCTGAATTTCCGTTTCGCCGCGGCCCTGTCCCGCCTCGCCGATCACCGCGGACATGCGCGGGTCGTCGCTCGCCTGGAAGATCGGCCCCGGAATGTAGTTGTCGCCGGAGCTGATCAGCACCGTGTTTTCGGGCCGTTGACCCCGGAAATGATCCACCAGCGCGGAGAACTCGTCCACGTTGAACATGGCCGCCGTGCCGCCGCCGTCCACGTCGGCGAAATGGAGCAATTGCAGGCTGAAGGCGGCCGAAGGGGCCTCCCCGACCACGGTGTCGGCCCGGAAGCCCAGATTTTGGATGCGGGCATCCTCCGCCGGTTCCGTGTCCGCCATCATGAAGGCGGCGCCGCCCGCGTGGTTGGCCGCCAGAAAATCGGCCAGGGCGCTCTGCTCCCCGATCCCGGTTTCCACCGCGTTCTCGCCCAGGGCGTCGAAGGGATAGCCGTCGCCGCCCTCGGCCAGGAAGTTCAAGGTCACGATCTGGATGGGCCGGTCGGGATCGCCGGAAACTTCGCCGTTCCGGGCGATCACGTCCACGGTGTTCTCGCTTTCGTTCACAATGGCCAGGGACCGAATTCGGTCCCCCGGCGTCCGGGTCGGATCGAAGCTGAAGGCCATGCCGCCCACCTGGGGGAACTGGCCCGGGGTCGCGCCCGGTTCCGTGGCGGAGACGGCGTGCTCCATGATCGCCAGCAGATCGGCCGCGCTCAGGGTCAGGATCGTCAACTGGTTGTCGAAGCGCAGGCTGTTCTCGATGTCGAGCTGGGAAACCTGGCCTTCCCCCTTGCCGGAGGCCGGGTTGGCCCGGGGCGGAACTTGCTCGTAAACGCCCGGAGACACTTCCCGAATCGCGCCGATGTCGGCCCGAATGCCCCCGCCGTTTTTGATGGAGACGGCCACCGAGGCGTCCACCGTCCGGGCCGCGGCCAGGTTGGCGTCGGCGGTCAGGTTGCCCAGGTTGGTTTCCTGGGTCCGCACGTCTTCCCGAGCGCCGTTGAGAAATACGTCGGTGGAACCGAACACCTCGCCGTCCTTGGCGACGACCACGCCCCGAATCGCCTCGGTGAGCGTTCGCACGCCGAATCCCTTGGACCCCGGCTGAAATGCGGTCTCCCCGTCGCCCCACAGCGCGGCGGTTCCGGACTCGGTGGCGGCGAAGACGCCGGAGACGTTCGGGTCCACCGAGCCGGGAATGATCCGGCCGTTTCCGTCAAAGCCGACCACCAGCCGGCCCACGTAGCGGTATTCGCCGTCGGTGGAGACGATCAGGGCCGGGTCGCCGTCGGCGTTGGCCGTGACGATTGGGTACGTGTCCGCCGGCGTGTCGCCGGAGCGCAGCCCCCGGGCGACGTCTTCGCCGTCCGCCAGCAGCGTGTCCGAGCCGCCGGCGATGACGATGTCCACGCCGCGCAACTTGCCGATCAGCTCCCGTTCCAGGGCCAGTTGCTGGAGGTGGGTGGTCAGAATGATCTTGTCGATCCCTTCGGCCAGCAGCCGATCCACCCGCGGCTGGATATGGGTCGCGAGGGCGTCCATGTCGTCGGTTCCGGCGCCGGGATTTTTCACCCGGGTGTCGCCGGGGGAGGAAATGCTCTCCAGAATCGGCGTGGTGGCGCCAACGACGCCGAAGCGCTCGTCGCCCGCCGTCAAAATGGCGGCCGGCGCGATTTTGGGGGCGTCCCCCGCGGCCGTCAGGTCGTCCAGGCGGGACGCGAACGCGGTTCCCTCCAGCAGGGCCTCGGTGAACAGGTCGTCCAGATTGCCGTCGCCGGTGAAGTCCAGGTTGGCCGAGAGGTAGGGAAACTGGGCGCCCAGCCACCGGGCCTCGCCGCCGTCCCGGATGTCCGTCCCGACGTTGTCCTCGATGACCGTGGTGCCCGCGTCGAACTCGTGGTTCCCGAAGGCGGAGGCGTCAAAGCCGATGAGGTTCATGGCCGCGATGTCGCCCCGGCCCACGCCCTCCCGCGCGTCGGGATTGGCCAGCACCCGGCGGAAGGTGTCCCGCAGGGAACCGTCCCCGGCCGCGTTGAAAAACGGCCCGGGGATGTAGTTGTCGCCGGCGGAAATGGCCAGGGTGGGATACCGGTCGTCGAAGTGATCGACGATGGCCGCGAAATTGGGCGCGTTCTCGATGGCCTCCACGCCGCCTTCCAGGTCGGAGGCGTGCAGCAGTTGCAGCATGGCCATGGGGGCCTCGGCGGCTTCGGGCGTGACGCTGTAGAGCGTGGTGGTGCCGGACACTTCGTTGGTGACCGCCAGCATCATGCCGCCGGTGGGGCTTTCCGCCGCCGGGATGAAGACGAGCCCTTCCGGCCCCAGATCGCCGGCCGTTCCGGCCTCCGGGTCGCCCATGAAATCCCGGTTGTTGAGATAGGTCACGAACCGGGGATTGGCCGGCTGATCCAGGCTGTAGACCATCACGCCGCCGATTCGCTCCAGGCCGATAAAGGCGTGGGGAACCCCGGCCACCAAGCCGACGACCACGCCTTCGGGCTCCGGTCCCTTGGCGTCGCTGCGGCTGTCGGGATCGTTCTCGTCGTTGTCGGTGTTGAAGTTCTCCGGGAACATTTGGGCGGTGAGCCGCTCGAAGTCGCTGCCGCTGTCGTAGACCGGAAGCGGTCCCGCGCTGGTCACCTCCCAAACCGTGAAAGAGCGCGCGCCGAAGCTGTACAACCGTTCATATTCGCCGTCGCCGTCCATGTCGCCCATGGTGTTGGTCACCGTCAGCCGTCCCAGGGCCGAGTCGGCCTGAAGATCGGCGGCGTTGGGGAAGGCGGTCGGGTCCAGCGTCAGGTCTTTCACCCGGACTTCTTCGCTGAAGCCGTCGTAATCCCGGGCGTCGCCCTCGTTGGCGGTGACCAGGTAGAGCGATCCGTTTCGCTCCAGGGCCGCGATGGCGTCGGGCTGGTACATGCCATGCACCGGCCAGGGACGGATGTTGATGGCGTCGTCCCGGTCGCTGACGTCCATGGCGTTCACTTCCAGACTGTGGTCTTTGAATCCCAGCGGAAAGATGGCCGTCACCTCCGCCGCCGCGATGTCCACGGCCGCCACGGCGTTGTTTTCCTGAAGCGTCACGAAGGCGGTGGTTCCGTCCGGAGACACCGCGATGTATTCCGGCTCCACGTCCTGGGCCAGGGTCGCGCCCGGGCCGAACACCCGAAGCCCTTGGGCGATCAGTTCGTCCGCCTGATCGTTGAAGGCGGTGAAGGTGGCCGTCCGCACCGTGGCCGATGCCGGGCCACCGGAAATGTCGATGACCGCCACCGCGCCTTCCGGGTCCACCGAGTAGTCGTCGTTGGGCTCGCCTTCGATGGCGGCCAGCACGGTGTTCCCGTCCGGCGTGAAGGCCAACATGTCGGGCAGCGGGCCGACCGTCACTTGGCCCAGCAGGTTGCCGTCCGCGTCGAAGAAGGCGACCGTGCCGTCGTCCTGGGCCGTCTCCGCCTCGACCGCCGCCGCCAGGATGCCGTTGTGAAACGCCACGCTGTTGATGCCGCCGCCCAGATTGGAAATGGCGATCTGCCGGGAGCGGGTCGGCGCGGTCGGCGAACCGATGTCCAGCACGTCCACGGCGTCGTCGTTGCCGTTCACCACGAACAGCCGCCGGGTGGCCGGGTCGTAGGCCGCGATTTCCGCCGCGCTTTCGTCAAATATTCCCGTGGCGAAGGCGCCCAGGGGCGTCAGGAAGCCGGTGGGGGCGGGCGGCGGCTCGACGGCGCCCGTGTTGAACCGGGCGGTGACCGTCACGTCGTCGTTGATGGCGAAGGTGCAGTCCCCCGTTCCCCCGCAGGGTCCAACCCATCCCGCGAAGGTGGAGCCGGTCGCCGGGGTCGCGGTGAGCGTGACTTCCGTTCTCTTCCGGAACGGTTCCGAACAATCGGTTCCGCAATCGATTCCTTCCGGATCGCTGGAGACGGCGCCGGTTCCCGCGCCGGTTCGCTCCACCGAGACGGTGGCGTAGTTGGAGTCCGAACTGCATCCGAGAAGCAGCAGCGCCAGGCCGATGCTTGAGAAAATCCACTTTCGTTTGAACATGAGACAGCCTCCTCGGTGGGATGGGGCGTTTCGAGAAATGGTGAGCAATTCACGGTTTAAAGGGGAATGATACTCATTTGCGGGTGGATGGTAAGTCTCCGATGTTAGCGTTTCGCGAAGTTTGGGTTAGAAAACGGTTAGGCGGCGTTCATCCCCTTGCGGCGGGCGCGGAAAGAATTGATCTTTGGCGGAACATCGTAATCGAATTCTAACGAAAGGCCGCTAAGGTCTCGGATTTCGAACCGGCCGCGGATTCGTTCGCCGCCGATCGCCCGATTTTTGCGGCCGAAAACGCCGCTTCGGAGAGAGATTCCGTAAAAACCGCTTGAAAATGGACTGGACTGCATTATTCAGTATCGTGAATTCATCACAAATCTTGGCGCATTTCCTCGCGCCCGGGCCGCTCCGGCCCTGCGCACCGGTTTTCGTGGTTCGGCCGAAATCCGGCATTTCTCCCCAAAAGGAACGGCATGGCGTCCATTCGAATCGAGTCGGTGACCAAGCGGTTTGGCGATGTTCCCGTGATCAACGGCGTGGATTTGTCGGTGGAGGACGGCGAGCTGATCGTGTTCGTCGGCCCGTCGGGATGCGGAAAAACGACCCTGCTCCGGATGATTTCCGGTCTGGAAACGGTCACCTCCGGGGACATCTACATCGGAGACCGAAAGGTCAACGACGTGCCGCCCAAGGACCGGAACATCGCCATGGTCTTCCAGAACTACGCCCTTTATCCCCACATGACGGTGGCGGACAACATCGCCTTCGGGCTCAAGCTGCGCGGCATGCCCAAAAAAGAACGGGGCGAGGCGGTGGAGCGGGTGGCGGCCATGCTGGGCTTGTCGGAGCTGCTCAAGCGGCGGCCCCGGGAACTGTCCGGCGGGCAGCGGCAGCGGGTGGCCATGGGCCGCTGCATCGTGCGGGACCCCTCCGTCTTTTTGATGGACGAGCCGCTGAGCAACCTGGACGCCAAGCTGCGCAACCAGATGCGGGTGGAGATCAAACAGCTTCAGCGAGACATCGGCAAGACCATGATCTACGTGACCCACGACCAGATCGAGGCCATGACCCTGGCCGACCGAATCGTGGTGCTGGAGGGCGGCCACGTGGCCCAGATCGGCAGCCCCGACGAACTCTACACCCGTCCCGCCAACCTGTTCGTGGCCGGCTTCATCGGCACCCCGGCCATGAATTTTATCCCCGTTCGTCAAACCGAGGGAAACCGGCTTCGCCTGGCCGAGAACGTGGAATTGGCCCTTCCCGAGGCGCGGGCCGAGAAGCTCGGCGGGGAAACCGATCTGGTGGTCGGGGTGAGGCCCGAGCACTTGGTTCTGTCCCCGTCCGACACGCCGCAATTTGAGAACGGCAACGGAACCGGGGACGCCGTGTCCTGGCGAACCGAAGTGGTCCTTCACGAACCCATGGGCGGAGAATCCCTGGTCCACGTGGGGCTGGGCGACGAGCGCGTCCGCGTGAAGGTGGATCGGGATGCGGCCGTTCCCGAAGGGGAATCGGTGACGGCCGGGTTTCGGATTCGTCATGCCCATGTTTTCGGGCGGGCCTCGGAGGCCTGCCTGACTCCGGCGGGGGCCGACGCGCCCGCCCATTGAACGGCCGGCCCAACATGCCCGGTCTCTTGAACTTCCATTTGAGGAGGCAGCGATGAAACGAGTGCAGGCGTTTGTGATGGCGGCGGCGATGGTCCTGGGGGCGGCGTTGCCCGCCGTCGCGGCCGAGAAGACCCCGGTGACGTTCTGGCACGCCTTCGGCGGCGGACGGACCACCTTCATCCAGCGGATGGTGGAGGATTTCAATTTCACCCATCCCACCATCGAGGTGACCGCGGAGTACAAGGGCAGTTACCGGGATTCCCTCAACGCGGCGGTTCTGGCGGCCCGGCAGAAGCAGTCCCCCCACATTGTCCATCTCTTCGAAGTGGGAACCCAGATGGCGCTGGACACCAAAATATTCACCCCCTTCGAAGACCTCGTGAAGCCCGGGGATTTCGCCATGATGGACGATTTTATCGAGCCGGTGGCCAACTATTATCGAGTCGGCGGCAAGTTCTATTCCATCCCCTGGAACTCCTCCAACCCCGTTTTGTACTACAACAAGGACATCTTCCGGAAAGCCGGGCTGGACCCGGAAAATCCGCCCAAGACCTTCGGCGAGGTGATGGCCGCCGCCGAGAAGATCGTCGGCTCCGGCGCCGCGCCCAAGGCGATCACCTGGCCGATGCACACCTGGTTCGTGGAGCAGTGGGTCGCCATGCAGGGCGAACTGTTGGCCAACAACGAGAACGGCCGCGCCGCCCGCGCCACCGACATCCACTTGGACGGCGAGGCCATGAAGCGGATCATGTCTTGGTGGAAGGAGCTGTACGACAAGGGCTACTACGCCTACTCCGGCAAGCCGGAGGATTGGGACGGAGCCAACCAGATTTTCATCACCCAGCAGGCCCCCATGCTCATCACCTCCACCTCCGACGTCACCTTTCACCAGAACGCGGCGGCCGAAAACGGCTACGAGCTGGGCACCGGTTTCCTGCCCGCCCCGGACGGCATCGAGCGTAACGGGGTGGTGGTCGGAGGCGCTTCGCTCTGGCTCACCGAAGGCCACTCCGACGCGGAGATGGAGGCCGCCAAAACCTTTCTCCTCTGGTTCACCAACACCGAAAACATGGTGCGCTGGCACAAGGGCACCGGCTACTTCCCGGTTCGCAAAAGCTCCGTGGACGTGGTGGAGATGCAGAAGTGGTTCGAGCGCAACCCCGCCTATCGGGCCGCCTTTGACCAGCTTCTCCAGACCAAGGTCAACCGGGCCTCCCAGGGGGCGATGATCGGCCCCTTCCCCGAGCTGCGGACCATCGTCTCCGACGCCGTGCAGCGGGTCTTCGCCGGCGAAGCGGTGGAAGCGGCCCTGGCCGCCGCGGACGAACGGGCCGACAAGGCCCTGGCCGACTATAACCAGTCCGTGAAGTAAGCCGTTCCGCGCCGTTTTCGCGCCGACCCCCACCGGGCGGCGCGAAAACGGCGTTCCCCTCCCGCCGCCGAGGAGCCGCCATGGAAATGCACGCCCCGTTTTCCCAAAATCACAAGACCGCCTTTTTCCTGCTCCTGCCCACCCTGGTCATCCTGCTGGCGTTTCTCTACTATCCGACCCTGCACACGTTTTACCTGTCCTTCTATCAGGTGGCCTTTCTGGGGCTCCGGAAAAATTTCGTGGGGTTTGCGAACTACGTCACCCTTTTCACCGATCCCCGATACGGCCGGATATTCCTCAATTCCGCGGTTTTCGTGGCCGGGACGGTGTTTCTGAGCATGGCGGCGGGGCTGGGGCTTTCCCTGCTGGCCAACCACAAAATCCGGGGGTGGCGGTTCTATCGCATTTTGCTCATCTGGCCCTACGCCCTGCCGCCGGCGGTGGCGGGGGTCATCTTTCTGTTTTTGTTCAGCGCCCAGGCGGGCATCGTCAACTATTTCCTGGAACTGATTTTGGGATTCCAGGCCCCCTGGCTGGCCCATCCTTGGCTGGCCATGCTGGTGGTGATTCTGGCGGCGGTCTGGAAAAATCTGGGCTACAACGTGGTGTTCTATCTGGCGGCGCTTCAGAACCTGCCCGGCGAGGTGCTGGAGGCCTCCCTTATCGACGGGGCCTCGGGCTGGCAGCGGTTCTGGCGGATCACCTTTCCGCTTCTGTCGCCCATCACCTTTTTTCTGCTGGTGATGAACACCATTTTCGCCTTCTTCGACGTTTTTCCCTTCGTGGACCTGCTCACCAAGGGCGGCCCGGCGGACGGCACCATGATCATCATCTACAGCCTGTATCGGGACGGCTTCGAGTTTTTCAAAACCGGGCTGGCCGCCGCCCAGTCGGTGGTGCTGTTTCTGGTGGTGGTGGGGCTGACGCTGCTGAAGTTCAAAACCTACGGGAAAACCGTTCATTACAATTGATTTTGCGGCCGGCCTTCCGAATTCATGTAGGGTGGGCACGGCTTTTTGCGCCCACCATTTCACACCATGCGGACCAATGGTGGGCAACGCTCC
>CAYFVR010000070.1:14697-19405 GCA_964346545.1 uncultured Desulfobacterales bacterium
CTCGCCCGGCATTCCTCACGAAACCCAAAGAAACGGCGGACCGCCCATGAATCTCCGCTTTCGCAATCTGCTGATTCACTTCGCGCTCATCGGGGCGGTGCTGGTGATCGCCGCGCCGATCATTCTGGCCCTGATCTTCTCCACCCAGACCCCGGCCCAGATTTTTCAGTATCCGCCCCAGTTCACCTTCGGCACCGCCATGGGGGAAAATTACCTGACCGCCTGGCGGGATTTTAGCCTGGGCCATTACATGACCAATTCCTTTTATATCTCCATCGTGGTCACCGCCGGCAAAACCGTCTTTTCCTTCGCGGCGGCCATGGTGCTGGTCTATTTCCGCTTTCCCCTGCGCCACTGGACTTTCGTCTTCATTTTGCTGACGCTGATGATGCCCACCGAAATCATCATCGTGTCGCTGTACGAGCTGGTGACCGGCCTGGGCTGGTCCAACTCCTACGCGGCGCTGATCGTTCCCTTTCTCGCCTCGGCCACGGGAACTTTCCTCTTCCGCCAGCATTTTCTGCTGGTGCCCTGGGACCTGGTGGACGCGGCCCGGATCGACGGGGCCGGGCCCCTGCGGTTCGGCTGGAGCATTCTGCTGCCCATGTCTTTGAACATCGTGGCGGCCATGGCGGTGATTCAGTTCGTCTACATGTGGAACCAGTATCTGTGGCCGCTCATCGTGATCCGGGAGGGAAGGCGACAGGTGGTCCAGGTGGGGCTGCGGATGATGAGCGCGGGACAGGACGCCACCAACTGGGGCATCGTGATGGCCGGGGCCATCATCACCCTGCTGCCCGCCCTCTTTGTGTTTCTGTTGTTGCAAGAGCAGTTTTCCCGCGGATTCGCCCTCAGCCAAGAGAAATAATTCCCGGATTCACAAAATTTTTATGGGGCGCTAACCAAATCCTAACAAAGGATGCGTAGGGTACCTTCGATTGGCGGGGAGGCGGCTTTTCGTCCATGGATCGTCGCGCCCGGGCCGGGTCACCGAAATGTTTACTCTTTTGGGGGGGAACCCTTTCGTCATGTCACCCACCTTTTTGCTGTTCGTGTTGCTGTTGCTTTCCGCCGGCGGCTACTATCTGGGCCGGAAGCAGGCCTTCAACGTGGCCGGCGGAGCCGAGGGCATCAAAACGCTCCATTCCCGTCCCACCTACTACGGGGCGCTCGCCGCGCTGTGGTGCGGCATTCCGGCCCTGCTGCTTTTCGGCCTCTGGCAGGCATTCGAAGGGACCATCATCACCCAGCTGGTGGTGGCCGGACTGCCGGCGGATTTGCAAAACCTGCCCGACAACCGGCTCAACCTGGTGCTCAACGACATCCGGAACATTGTGAGCGGGAACATCGTCTCCGGCGACCCGAGCCCCGCCATGAAAGCGGCCGCGGAGCATTACAAGAACCTTCAGTTCGTCAGCAACGCCGCCCTCGCCGTGGTGGCGCTCTGCGTCGGCATCGGGGGCATTGTCCTGGTCTGGCGCAAAATTTCGCCCGAGCTGCGCGCCCGCAACAAGGTGGAGCGGGTGGTGATGGGTCTGCTGATCGCCTGCTCCACTTTGGCCATTTTCACCACCTTGGGCATCGTGCTTTCGGTCCTCTTCGAGTCGATCCGCTTTTTCCGGATCGTTCCGCCCCACGAGTTCCTCTTTGGGCTGGAGTGGAGCCCCCAGATGGCCATCCGGGCGGATCAGGTGGGCTCTTCGGGGAGTTTCGGCGCGGTGCCGGTTTTCATGGGCACGGCGCTCATTTCGGTCATCGCCCTGGTGGTTGCGGTTCCCATCGGGCTGATGTCGGCGATTTACCTCTCCGAATACGCCGATCGCCGGTTCCGGGACACCGCCAAACCGCTGATGGAGATTTTGGCGGGCATTCCCACCGTGGTCTACGGCTTTTTCGCCGCCCTGACCGTCGCCCCGTTCATTCGGGATTCCGGCGAATTGTTCGGGCTCGGGGTTTCATCGGAAAGCGCCTTGGCCGCCGGGCTGGTGATGGGCATCATGATCATCCCCTTCGTCTCCTCCCTTTCCGACGACGTGATCAACGCCGTGCCCCAGGCGCTTCGGGATGGCTCCTACGGCCTTGGGGCCACCCGATCGGAAACCGTCAAACAGGTGATTCTGCCGGCCGCGCTGCCCGGCATCGTGGGCAGCGTTTTGCTGGCGGCGTCCCGGGCCATCGGCGAGACCATGATCGTGGTGATGGCGGCGGGTTTGGCCGCCAATCTCACCGGCAATCCCTTTCAGGCGGTGACCACCGTCACCGTGCAGATCGTTACCCTGCTGGTGGGCGACCAGGAATTCGACAGCCCCAAGACGCTTTCCGCCTTCGCGCTGGGCCTGGTGCTGTTCGCCGTGACCCTTTGTCTAAACATCATCGCGCTGCACGTGGTGCGGAAATATCGGGAGCAATATGAGTAATTCCACGGCCATTTCCACCGACTCGACTTCCGGCGCGTTGCCGCGTCCGGACAAAGCCATCGATATCGTCCAGCAAGGGCTCGCCAAGCGCTACCGGGAGGAACGCCGGTTCCGGGCCTACGGGCTGGCGGCCATCGTCGCAAGCCTGGCGTTCCTGACCCTGCTGTTCATCACCATCATCGGCAAGGGCTACACCGCCTTTCAGCAGACCTACATCAAGCTGGACGTGACGCTGGAGGCCGATGAAATCGACCCGAACAATCTGGCCCGGGCGAACTACGCCGGATTTGCGAAGGATGCGATTCGGGACAAATTTCCCGACGTGTCCGGTCGGCGGGACCGGCGGGCTTTGGCCTCTCTGATCAGCCCCGGCGCCGGCTTTCAACTGCGGGAAATGGTGGCCAACGATCCGGGTCTGATCGGCCGAACCGTGGACATGTGGGTGCCCGCGGACGACGACGTGGACATGCTGGTCAAGGGGCGGCTGGATCGGAATCTTCCGCCCACCGAACGCCGGCTGAACGACAAGCAGATCGCCTGGGTGGACGAACTCCGGGCCCAGGGCCGGGTGGAGAAGAAATTCAACACCGCCTTTTTCACCAATGGAGATTCCCGGGAGCCGGAGCTGGCCGGCATTTGGGGCGCGGCGGTGGGTTCCTTTTACACGTTGGTGATCACGCTGCTGCTCTCCTTTCCCATCGGGGTGGCCGCCGCCGTTTACCTGGAAGAGTTCGCTCCCAAAAACCGTTGGAGCGATCTCATCGAGGTCAACATCAACAATCTGGCGGCGGTGCCCTCCATCGTCTTCGGCTTGCTGGGGCTGGCGGTATTCCTCAATTTCTTCGGCCTGCCCCGCTCCGCGCCCCTGGTGGGCGGGCTTGTGTTGACCCTGATGACCCTGCCGACCATCATCATCGCCAGCCGGGCCTCGCTGAAATCGGTGCCGCCCTCCATCCGGGAGGGGGCGCTGGGCGTCGGCGCGTCCAAAATGCAGACGGTGGCCCACCATGTTCTTCCGCTGGCCCTGCCCGGCATGTTGACCGGCGCCATCATCGGCATGGCCCAGGCCTTGGGGGAAACCGCCCCGCTGCTGATGATCGGCATGGTGGCCTTCATCGTGGACATCCCCGGCGGCTTCACCGATCCCTCCACCGTGCTGCCGGTGCAAATCTACCTCTGGGCCGACAGCCCGGAGCGCGGCTTCGTGGAGCGGACCTCCGCCGCCATCATGGTTTTGCTGTTCTTCCTGATCACCATGAACGCCCTGGCCGTCTTCCTTCGGAAAAAGCTGGAACGGCGCTGGTAGCGGAACGGGAACCCGCCCGATTCGTTCGGCCGACCGGAATCGCGAAAAAAATCCGCTCGGCCGGACGATTTTCCGCCCCCTAATCATTTTCTAACTTTTCTTTAATATGCTCTGAAAGTCCCTCGTCCAGTATCGGGATGTCGGTTGCATTGCATTTCGGACTGGTTTTTTACTCTCATTTCTCAAGGAGGAAACATGAAGAAGACGGTTTTGTTCGTTACGGCATTGGCATTCGCCGCCATGGGCGGCGTGGCCGGGGCCCAGTCGTCCCGGGATGTTATCAGCATTGTCGGATCTTCCACGGTTTATCCGTTCGCCACCGTGGTGGCGGAGCGGTTCGGCAAAACCACCAAATACAAAACCCCGAAAATCGAATCCACCGGTTCCGGCGGCGGCCTCAAGCTGTTTTGCGAGGGCGTGGGCGTGGAGCATCCGGACATCACCAACGCCTCCCGCCGCATCAAAAAGTCCGAGTGCGAGCGATGCGCCGAAAACGGCGTGGATGAAATCGTCGAGGTGAAGATCGGCTACGACGGCATCGTCATCGCCAATTCCAAGAAGGCGCCGCAGTTGGATTTGACCAAGAAAGAGGTTTTTCTGGCACTGGCCAAAATGGTTCCGGATCCCAAGGGCGGCGAAAAGCTGGTGCCCAACGTCTACAAGACCTGGGCGGAAATCAATCCGGACCTTCCGGCCGTGGAGATCGAGGTGATGGGTCCGCCGCCGACCTCCGGCACCCGCGACGCCTTCGTGGAACTGGTGATGGACGAAGGCGCCGAAGAATATGGCTGGATCGCCGCCATGCCCAAGAAGGAGTTCCGCAACGTGGCCCGGACCCTTCGGGAAGACGGCGGCTACGTGGAGGCCGGCGAGAACGACAACCTGATCGTGCAGAAGTTGGATGCCAACCCGGACGCGCTGGGAATTTTCGGCTTCAGCTTTCTGGACCAGAACGCCGACGTGATTCAGGGCGCCATGGTCGGCG
>CAYFVR010000071.1:0-19293 GCA_964346545.1 uncultured Desulfobacterales bacterium
TTAGCCAAAAGATGACGGTATCGGTATCCAAAAGGTAACGGGCTTCCATCAAAAACTCGCACGATCGGAGCGGAAGTTCTCGGATCGTCCCGCCTGAATTTCCGAAATGATTTCCTCCGCGCTTCGATCATCCCGCCACCGGCCGGAAAACCGGGCCAGTCCAGGCTTTTTCGTTGGGCTTCTCTTTTCATCGGATTCAAGCAAAAGGATGATTTCGACATCTTTCCCGATCAGTTCCTTGGATACGGGCACCACCAGATTTTCGGACTCGACCCGTGTTTTGATTCGGATGGCTTCCATTGTTTTCCTCCCTGTGCTCACCGGTGACCGCCCCCGTGGAGGCGGCAGATCCGCCCTCAACATTTTCTTGAGCTTATGTTCTTGTGCTTGCCGATGTCAACGGCGGATATGCGAGGAAAGTTCCCGGGGAAAAGTGCCGGGATTCGCCTTTGGGCCTGTGAGTTCCGAATGATGGAATCCGGGCCGATTTAATCCGGCGGGATTTCCGGGTTGCGGATGTCCACGGAGACGATGCGGTCCGGTCCACGGCCGGATGCTGCACGGCCAAAAACCGCGTTCCCGGTGGGAGGGCCAATTTTTTCCTCTATTGGTTTGGTTATCCCCCCTGCCACAAAAGCCTGCACAAAATGGTACAAGGTTGGCGAAAAATCCTATTTACTCGTTTACACCAGCGGCGAAGAAGCGGGGACGCTTACCTTCAAATAAAACCAGACTGATCCAATTCTAAATCCATCCTCATATTCGGCGGGTTGGGATTACCCAAACCCGCCGTACTGTTTTGGGTGCCCGCTCATCGACTCCAGCGCTTTCCAGACGTTTCACCCATTAAAATCATCCCATCACCAATCTCATTCCTGCGAAACAACCCATTCCCCAAATCAACCTTGGCTGGAACTGTCCTCTGCCAATTCCTCCAACCGGTCCCAATCCGGAACCGGGCGGTCGGGAACCGCATCCAGAATCCGGTCCATCTCCTCCAAAAGTGCCGCAGGGTCCACGTTTTTCAGCTTTTCCTGGAAGAATCGCTCGGTTTCCAGCTCGCCGATTTCCTTATTTTTCATAACATCTCCTCAGATGGTCCACAAGCCCCGCAAACCCGGCACCCCTCCCCCGCCCCCGGACAATCCTTCGAAACCTTCCCCGCCAACGCCCGTTCATATTCCCGGCGCAGAAACTCCCGGCTCACGCCGTGGCGAACCACTTCCCAGGGAAAAGGCTCGTCCTTCTCGCGCTCCCGGGTCACGAAAAAATCGGCGTTGACCGGCGATTCCTTGAAGACCCGCGCCCAGTTTTCCCCGTTGCGATATCCCGCCTCCAGCAGGTCGGCCACCCGTCGATCGCCCCGGGAAAGCAGCGCCTGAACCCGGGCGTGTTTGGGCGGGTCGGCGTGGACCCGCACGTTGGCCACCCGCCGGAGGCCGTCCCGAATAATCCGGATTTTCGCCTTCAACTCGGGAACCGCGTCCATGGCCGCCCACTGAAACGGCGTCACCGGCTTGGGAACGAAGGAGCTGACGCTCACCGTGATTTCCCCCATCCGCCCCCGGGGTCGGCTGGACCGGAGAAACCGGTCCTTCACCCGTTTCACCAAATCCACGGCGGCGACCACGTCTTCCCGGGTTTCGCCGGGCAGGCCCACCATGAAATAGAGCTTCAGATTGGGAATGCCCGCGTCCACCAGCGTCTCCACGGCGGAGAGCACGTCGGCCTCGGTCACCCCCTTGTTGATGACTCGCCGCATCCGTTCCGATCCCGCGTCGGGCGCCACCGTGGCGGTGCGGACGCGGCTGTCCCGGAGGGCGGAAATCAGCTCCGGCGCCAGCGCGTCGGCCCGAAGGGAGCTGAAGGAAATCCGTACGCCGTTGCGGGAAAAATCGTCGCAGAGCGTCCGCACCTCCGGCAGGTCGGACACCGCCGCGCCCACCAGCCCGATCCGATCGGTCTCCGTCGCTCCGCGCTCCATGGTTTTCCGGAGCTGATCCACGCCCCGGAACCGGGGCGGCCGGTAGACGTATCCCGCCGAGCAAAACCGACAGCCGTGGGGGCATCCCCGGCCCACCTCCACCAGGAAGGCGCTGTCGAAGGCGGTTTCCTCGGAGATCACGGCGGTGCAGGTCTCGGCGGCCGCGAGGTCCGGGAGATAAACCCGTTCCACCCGATCCGGCAGATTCCGAGTGGGGCGAATTTCCGCCAGAAGGCCGTCGGCGCGATGGCGGGATTCGTAAAAGGCGGGGACGTAGACGCCGGGAACCTCTCGGGCCAATTGCGCGAAAAGGGATTCCCGATCCGCGTCGGGATCGAAGCGGTCCAGGAAGGGCGGGATCAACATTTCCGCCTCGCCGACCAGGATCAGATCGGCGAAGGGCGCGATCGGCTCCGGATTCAGGGTCGGCGCGACCCCGCCGGCGATCACCACCGGCATGTCCGGCGTCCGATCGACGGCGCGCAGGGGCAGGCCGGCCATGTCCAGCAGCCGGAGCAGGCCGACGTCGTCGCTTTCGAAGGAGATGGAAACGGCGAGGATGTCGAATTCGGCGGGGGCGCGGCCCGATTCCACGGATCGGAGCGGCGCGGAATCGCCGGGTTCGGGAAGGAACAGCCGCTCGCAGACGGCGGCGTCCCGCTCGTTGAAGAGCCGGTAGACGGCCTGAAAACCGAGGTTGGCCATGCCCAGCGCGCGGGTGTTGGGATAGGCCAGCGCCACCCGAAGGCGGCCCCGCCAGTCCTTGATCACGGCGCCGGATTCCCGGGGGGCGGCGGTTTCCGGACGACGGCGCTTCATGGGCGCAAATGAATCCGGCGGCGGCCCGCCGAAGGAACCGCCGCCGAATGAAAATTCTGGAACAAGAAACCCCGGCTAATCGGCCTTGCGCCGCAGAAAGGTGGGGATTTCCAGATCGTCGGCGTCGGCCGACTCGCCGGACTCGTGGTCGGGATGATCCGCCTCGGGCTCCTCGGGCGCCTCCTCCGGCCGCCGATTGCGCTCGAAGGTGGGCGTGTCGTAGTCCACCGACCGGGATTCGGCGGGCCACACCTCCCGGAGCTTCCGTCGATCGCGGTCCTCCTCTCGAGCGGGGGAACGGCGGCGTCCTCCGTATTGGATCGGCTCCTTGCGCTGGGATTTCGCCCGGCCCGCGTCCGGCCCGATGCCGGTGGCGATCACCGTCACCCGCATCTCGTCGCCCAGCGACTCGTCCACCACGGTCCCCCAGATGATCTCGGCGTCGTCCCCCACCTCGGAGTAGATGCGCTCGGATGCCTCGGTCATCTCCTCCATGGTCAGATCGCTGGTGCTGGTGATGTTCATCAGCACGCCCCGCGCGCCGGCGATGGAGAGATCCTCCAGCAGCGGGTGGGAAATGGCCCGTTCCGCCGCCTCCACGGCCCGGTTTTCGCCGCTGGCCACGCCGATGCCCATGATGGCCATGCCGGCCTTTTCCATGGTGGTTTTCACGTCGGCGAAGTCCAGGTTGACCAGACCCGGCATGAGGATCAGGTCGGTGATGCCCTTGACGGAATGGAGCAGCACCTCGTCCGCCTTTCGAAACATGTCCAGCATGGTCGCGTTTTTGGACGCCAGCCCCCGCAACCGGTCGTTGGGAATGGTGATGACCGTGTCGGCCATCTCCTTGATGCTTTCCAGCCCCTCCTCGGCCTGCCGCAGCCGTTTTCGGCCTTCAAAGGAAAACGGCTTGGAGACCACCGCCACCGTCAAGGCGCCCAGCTCTTTGCAGATGTCGGCGATCACCGGCGCGGCCCCGGTCCCGGTCCCGCCGCCGAAGCCGGCGGTGATGAAGACCATGTGGCTGTCCTTGAGGGCGTTGCGGATGGCCTCGGCGTTTTCCAGGGCCGCCTCCCGGCCGATCTCGGGATTGGCCCCCGCGCCCAGCCCTTCGGTCAGCTTGTCGCCGATCTGAATTTTGTGGGGGGCCCGGGAAATGTCCAGGGCCTGGATATCGGTGTTGGCGACGATGAAATCGACGCCGCGCAAATCGGACGCGATCATGTTGTTGATGGCGTTGCCGCCGGCCCCGCCCACCCCGATCACTTTGATCCGGGCCGAGGGCTCGGCGCCGTTTTCCACATAGCTGAACATGGACGGTTACCTCCTGTGTTGGCTTCAAAACGACCGCGGGCGCTTCCGGACGCCGACGAAAACCAATCGGCGAAGGCAACCCCGCGGTCAAATCAAACGCGTTCGGGGGGAAACCCCGCGCGTCAGACGATTTCCTTGAACCAGCGCTTCATCCGGGAGAAAACCCGGCCAAACTTTCCCCGCTCGCGGGCGCGAAAGCGTTTTCCATGGCGATTCCGCGCCCGGGCGCCGTAGATCACCAGCCCGACCCCGGTGGCGTACATGGGATTGTTCACCACGTCCACCAGGCCGCCGATGTGGCGGGGCCGGCCCAGCCGGGTGGGAAGGTTGAAAATGGATTCGGCCACCTCGGGCACCCCGTCCAGCAGCGCGGAGCCGCCGGTGACCACCACGCCGGAATTGATCATGTGGGCCATCCCGGCCCGGTAGACCTCCTTGCGGACCAGGGAGAAAATTTCCTCCATCCGCGGCTCCAGAATCTCGCCGAGAATCTGCCGGGACAATTTCCGGGGCTTGCGGCCGCCCATGCCCGGCACCTCGATGAACTCGTCGCCCTGGATGTTCCGGGACAGGCAGGTGCCGTATTTGCGTTTGATCTTCTCCGCCTCGGAGAGCGGCGCCCGCAGGCCGATGGCGATGTCGCTGGTCAGGTTGTTGCCGCCCAGGGAGAGAACGAAGGTGTGCTTGATGTTCTTTCCGGCGAAGATGGCCAGGTCGGTGGTGCCGCCGCCCAGATCGATCAGGGCCGTGCCCAGCTCCTTTTCGTCCTCGCCCAGCACCGCCTCGCTGGAGGCCAGCGGCTCCAGGACGATGTCGGCCACGTCCAGCCCGGCCTTGTTGGTGCATTTGATGATGTTGTGGGCCGAGGTGACCGCGCCGGTGACGATGTGAATCTTGGCCTCCAGCCGCACCGCCGACATGCCGATGGGATTCAGGATGCCCGGCTGGTCGTCCACGATGTACTCCTGGGGCAGAACGTGGATCACCTCCCGGTCCATGGGAATGGCCACCGCCCGGGCGGCGTCCACCACCCGGTCCACGTCCAGCTGGCTGATCTCCGCGCCGCCCTTGATGGCGATGATCCCCCGGCTGTTGAAGCCGTTGATGTGGCCGCCGGCGATGCCGGCGTAGACCGACCGGATTTCGCATCCGGCCATGAGTTCGGCCTCCTCCACCGCCTTTTTGATGGACTCGACCGTCGATTCGATATTGACGACGACGCCTTTCCGCAGGCCGTGGGAGGGGTGCGAGCCGATGCCGATGATGTTGATGTCGTCTCCCGACACCTCGCCGACCACCGCGCAGATCTTCGTGGTCCCGATGTCCAAGCCGACGATAAGCTCTTCCTGCCCCTGTACCACTCATACCTCCTTCTCGTCCCCGACGAACGCGCCGGCCGGATCGGGTTCGATCACCACCCGATCCGGTATGTTCAGGTCAATGGATTGGAGCCGCATGTGCCCGTCTTCCAGCACGAATCGGGAAAACGTCCGCAGTCGGTCGAACTTGGCGGGAAGGTCGTCGAAACCCAGCCGCACCTCCCGCGCCCCCCCCAACCGCTCGTCCGGACGAAGCGTCAGGGTGATCCCCAGCTCGCGGTCCACCCGGATATGCTCGATCAGCTCGACGGGAACGACCGAAGCGGGCCGGCGGCCAATTTGTAGCACATTCATGACGGCTTGGAAAGGTTCGCCGGGGGGCTCTCCCGGCCGGGGCAGGTCCGAAACCCGAAGCCCCGCGACCGTCGGCAACCGAACCGGATCGTCGTCCCCCCGACGTTTGAACACCCGCCCTTCGGCGTCCACCAGAAAGCCGGCCCCCAGCTCGAAGCGGGCCAGCGGTTCGTGCTCCCGCACCCGAATCCGGAACCCGGGCGGGAAGGCCCGCTCCACGTGGGCCTCGGCCACCCAAGGCTCGCTTCGCAGCCGCTTTTCCGCCCGGGCCAGGTTCATCGCCAGGATGTTCTGCCCGGTTCGCAGACCGGCCCGGCGGCGCAACTGGTCGGCCGAGAGCCGCTCCGCCCCGGCCACGGTCACCGTTCGGGCCGACAGCCAGGACATCCGGGCCAAACCGTAATAGCCGCCCACGCACAGCAGGCTCAATCCGGCCAGAAAGCCGACGACCCAAAGCGGCTTAGGCGCCAAGGGTCCGCACCTCCGGCTCCAGCCGGACGCCGTACCGCCGGTCCACCGTTTCCCGCACCCGGTTCGCCAGGGCGAAAACGTCGGCGGCCGAGGCGCCGGGCCGGGTGACGATGAAATTGGCGTGGCGCCGGGAAACGCGAGCGCCGCCGGCCGCCGCGCCCTTGAGCCCGGCCCGGTCGATGAGCGCCCCGGCCGGGGGACCGGTTTCCGGGTTTCGGAAGAAGCAGCCGGCGCTCCGCGCGCCTTTGGGCTGCTTTTTCCATCGCTCCGCCTTCAATGCCTCGGCCAAAGCCCGAACCGCCTCCGGGCCGTCGGGATGCACCCGGCTTCGGAAGACCGCCCCGACGATGACCGAGGATTCGGCCCCCGGCCAGTGGGCGCGGCGATAGGCCAGGGTCAGCTCGGCCCGGGGAATTTCCCGGGCCCGGCCGTCGGCGTCCACCACCCGAAGAACCTCCAGCCGATCCCCCAACGCGCCCCGCTGGTTCCCCGCGTTCACCGCCAGGGCCCCGCCCACCGTTCCGGGAATGCCCGCGGCGCACAGCAAATCTTCCAGTCCCCGATCGGCGGCCCGTCGGCACAGGGAACGAGTCCGAAGCCCGGCCCCCGCGGTTACCTTGGCTTCCTCGCCTTGGGACGCCACCGAAAATTCCGAGAAACCCCGGCTCAAGGCGATCACCAGCCCGGCCACCCCGGCGTCGGAGACCAGGAGATTGGTGCCGTCGCCCACCACGGACCAGGGAACGCCTTCCCCCCGGGCCCAGGTCAGCAGCGCCCCCAGCGCCGCGACGTCGGCGGGCCGGACCCGCGCCTCGGCCGGACCGCCCACCCCCAGGGAGGTGTGACGGGCCATGGGGACGCCGAACCGAACCGCGTCCCCGAAGCGCCGGCGGAGCCAGTCCCGCCGGTCGTCGCCCAAAACGGATCGCTCAGCGGCCATCCCGCTCCCGCAGCCGGGCCAACACCGACTCGCCGGTGCGCCAGACGTTGCCCGCGCCCAGGGTCAGAAACAGGTCCCCCGGCCGCAGGATTTCGGCGAAGCGATCCGGGGCGAGGCCGGAATCTTCCAGAAAAGCCACGTCCTTGTGGCCAAAACTCCGGATTCCCTCAAAAAGCGCCTCGGCGGTGACCCCTTCCACGGGTTCCTCCCCGGCGGAATAGATCGGCAGGAGCCGCAGCAGGTCCGACTGGTAGAATGCGCGGGTGAAATCGTCGAACAGGTCCCGAGTCCGGCTGTAGCGGTGGGGCTGAAAGGCCACCACCAGCCGCCGGTCTGGCCAGCAGGCCCGGGCCGCTTCCAGGGTGGTCTTGATCTCGGTGGGGTGGTGACCGTAATCGTCCACCACCGTCACCCCGCCGGCCTCGCCCTTCACCTCCATCCGCCGCTGCACGCCGTCGATGGTTTCCAGGGCCGCCTTGATCTCGGCGAAGGGAACGTCCAGCTCGACGCCAACGGCCACCGCCGCCGTGGCGTTGAGGACGTTGTGGCGTCCCGGCAAATTCAGGAGAATCTCGCCCAGCGGCTCGCCTTGATGGTAAAGCGAGAACCGGGACCGCAACCCCTCGTGCCGAAGGTTCCGGGCCTGGAAATCGGCCTGGCTGCTGAGGCCGTAGGTGGTGTACCGCTTCCCGATTCTCGGAATCAGTTGCTGCACCGGCTCGCTGTCCAGGCAGAGGATGGCCGCGCCGTAAAAGGGCACCCGATCGATGAAGTCCAGAAACACGCCCTGGATGGCTTCCAGGTCCCGGTAGAAATCCATGTGCTCCCGGTCGATATTGGTCACCACCGCCAGCGTCGGGGTCATTTTCAGAAAAGAGCCGTCGCTTTCGTCCGCCTCGGCCACCAGAAAATCGCCCTCCCCCAGAACGGCGTTGGACCCCAGATTCTTCAGCTTGCCGCCGATCACCACGGTGGGATCGAAGCCGCCCCGGGCCAGCACCGAGGCGACCACCGAAGTGGTGGTGGTTTTCCCATGGGCGCCGGCCACCGCCACGCTGTACTTGAGCCGCATCAGCTCGGCCAGCATCTCCGCCCGGGGAATCACCGGCACGCCGGTTCGTTTCGCGGCGACCACCTCCGGGTTCTCGTTCCGCACCGCCGAGGAGGTCACCACCACGTCGGCCCCCCGAATCTGCGTCTCGGCGTGGCCCTGGAAAACGCGCCCCCCCAGCCGTTCGAGCCGCCGGGTGATGTCGGAAACCCGCAGGTCGGAGCCGGAAACCCGATAGCCCAGGTTGAGCAGCAACTCGGCGATGCCGCTCATGCCGATGCCGCCGATGCCCACAAAATGAATGTGATACTTTTTTCGATACATGATCCGCCGTCAGTGTTTATTTGTTTGCTTATTTATTTGTTTCAACCCCCGCGCCCGCGCGGCCGGAACGCCGCGGGCAACGACTCGAAAATCGGTGCGCAACATTTTGGGAATCAGGAAAATCGCCGAAGACCGGGAAAGCCTCCTCGCTTTCGGCGCCGTTCCCATATTTGGCGGTTCATCGCCAAAACGTCCGCGACCATTCGGGGGGCGGCGTCGGGCCGTCCCAGCCGCTTGGCGGCCCGGGCCATGACCGCCACCCGTTCCGAATCGCCGGCCAGATCCAGGACCCGGCGGGCGAGGCCGGGGCCGTCCAGGGTCGCCTCCGGAACCAAAACCCCCGCCCCGGCATCGGCCAGGGTCCGGGCGTTGGCGGTCTGGTGGTCGTCGGCGGCATGGGGAAAGGGGACCAGCAACGCGCCCCGTCCCACCACGGTGATCTCCGCCACGGTGGACGCGCCGGATCGGCAGACCAGCAGATGGGCGTCCCGGTACCGTCGGGCCATGTCGCCGAAGAAGGGTTGGACCTCGCCCGCCGTCCCCGCCGCTTCGAACGCCGCCCGAACCCGGGGAAAATCGGCCGGGCCGGTCTGGTGAACCAACCGGATCCCCGCCCGGGTCAGGGCCGGAAGTGCGTCCACCACGGCCTGGTTGATGCCCCGGGCGCCTTGGCTCCCCCCCACCACCAACAGGGTGAAGGGGCCTTCGGGCAGAGACGCGCCGGCCGCTTGGCGGATGGCCGACCGAACCGGATTGCCCATGGGCCGGACCCGCTCCGCCGGCAGCCCCGGGGCCTGATCGAAGGTGGTGTAAATCCGGTGAGCCAGCGGGGCCAGCAGCCGGGTGGCCAACCCCGGATGAACGTTTTGCTCGTGGAGCAGCGTCAACGCGCCGCCCAAACGGCCCGCCAGCACGCCGGGGACCGAGGCGTAGCCGCCCACGCCCAGAACGAGGTCGGGACCGAAACGGTTCGCATACCGGCGCGCCTGGACCAAGGCCGTGGGCAGCCGCCCAACGGTTCGCAGCGCCCCACGCGCCCCGAGCCCCTTCACGCCGCCGAAGGCCACCGCGTCCAGCGAATATCCGGCCCGGGCCAGCGCCTGGACTTCCAGGGGACGGCCCGTGCTCAGAAACCGGACCTCCGCGTCGGGAACCCGCTCCCGCAGGGCGTCCGCGAAGGCGATTCCCGGAAACAGATGGCCGCCGGTCACGCCGCCGGCCACCATCAGCCTAATCGGCGCGTTCATGAGCCGAAACCGCGTCCACGTTCATCAAAAAACCCACCGAAATCATGCTGACCACCAGGGATGTGCCGCCGTAGCTCAGAAAGGGCAGGGTCAGCCCCTTGGTTGGCAGCAGGGCCAAGGTCACCGCCATGTTGACGACCGCCTGGAGCCCCAGGGAAAGGGTCAATCCGGCGGCCATCAATTTCCCGAAACCGTCCTCGGCCCGTCGGGCCACCCGGAGCCCCCCCAGAATGATCAGCGCATAGCAGGCCAGGACCAGCGACACCCCCGCCAGCCCCAACTCTTCGCCGACCACGGAAAAAATGAAATCGGTGTGGGGCTCCGGCAGATAAAAAAGCTTTTGATGGCTGTTGCCCAGTCCGACCCCCCACAGTCCCCCGCTGCCGAAGGCCATGAGGGAATGGACCACCTGGTAGCCCTCGTCCTTGGCGTGGCGCCAGGGGTCCCAAAAGCTGAGCACCCGACGCATCCGATAGGGCGTTCCGGCCACGAAAAACACCGCCAGGGGCGCAAGAACCCCCAACGCCCCGGCCAAATGGCGAAGGGGAACCCCCCCCAGGAAGAGCATTCCCAGAGCCACCACCGTCAGCAGGGCCGCCGATCCGAAGTCGGGTTGAAGGAGAATGGGAATGGCCATCAGGGCCAGCACCAGTCCGTGGGGCGCCACCCCGATGGAAAAATCGCGGACCCGGAAGCCTTTTTTGCTCAGGGAATAGGCCAGATAAAGCACCAGGGCGAAGCGGGCCAGTTCCGCCGGCTGGAACGTAAAATTGCCCGCCCGGATCCAGCGGGTGGCGCCGCCGGCCGACTTTCCCAGCGCGGGAAAAAAGACGGCCAACAGCAGCAAAAAGGAAAGCCCCAGCAGCGGATAGGTCAGCTTCCGCAGCCAGCGCAGGGGAAATCGTCGCGCCGCGAAAAGACCCGCCAGTCCGATGCCGAAGAAGATCAATTGCCGACGCAGAAAATGGGTGTCGGACCCGAAATCGGCCAGGGCCAGGGCGGAGCTGGCGCTGTAGACCATCACCAGCCCGATGCCCACCAGAAAGAGAACCGGGAAAAGCAGCCGGGCGTCCCGCCCCAGGGCCGGCGGGACGGGCGGGGCGTAGATGGGGCGAATATGCCGCGGATACGAGAGCATCTCAGTCCAGCTCCCGGACGGCGCGTCGGAAATCCTCGCCCCGCTCGCCGTAGCTTCCGTAGGCGTCGAAGCTGGAGCCGCCCGGCGATAGCAGCACCACTTCACCGGGCCGGGCGAAACCGGCCGCGAGACGAACCGCCGCGCCCAGATTCCGAGCGCCGGCCACGCCCTCGGCCGGGGCCGATCCCAACTCGGCCGCAACCATTTCCGCCGATTCCCCGGTCACGATCAGCCGGCGCACCCGGCCGGCCACCAGCGGCCGAAGAGCCGCGTATCCGCCGCCCTTGCCCCTTCCGCCCATGATCAGCAGGATCGGCGCGTCGAAGGCGGCCAGGGCCCGGGCCACGGCGTCCACGTTGGTGCCCTTGGAATCGTTGACGTAGCGGACGCCGCCGATTTCCGCCACCGTCTCCAGCCGGTGGGGCAGACCCCGAAAGGCGTCCGCGGCGGCCTGAAGCCCCTCGGCCGTTCCGCCGGCGGCCAAGGCGGCCAAAGCGGCGGCGGCGAGGTTTTCCAGGTTGTGGTCCCCGGCCGGGGTCCAGCGGGCCAGATCGATGGCGGCGGAACGGGGGCCGTCCTCGATCCGGAGAAAACCATTTTCCAAAAACGCCGTGGCGGGCTTTCGCGCGCCCCGACGGAAGGTTCGCAGCGGGCAGCGGGCATCCCGGACGGCCTCGGCCGCATGGGGGTCGCCGGCCGAAACGACGCCCGTGTCCGCCGGCCCCATGTTCCGAAACAGCCGCCCTTTGCTCCGCACGTAGGCGTCGAAGTCGGGGTACCGGTCCAGATGGTCGTCGCTGATGTTGAGCAGGACGCCCACCTCCGGGTGAAATTCTTCCGCCGTGTCCAGTTGAAAGCTGCTGACCTCCACCACCAGCCGGTCGCAAGGGGCGCCTTCGTCTGCGTGGGCGATGAGCGGGGCGCCGATATTGCCGCCCACGAAGACCGATTGCCCGGAGGCCCGCAACATGTCCCCCAGCAGGGTGGTGACGGTGGTTTTGCCGTTGGTGCCGGTCACCGCCGCGATGGGTTCGGCGACAAACCGGGACGCCAGCTCCAATTCCCCGATCACCGGTACGCCCCGGCGGCGGGCTTCTTCCAGGGGCGGCAGGGTGTGGGGCACGCCCGGACTCAGCACCACCAGTTCCGCGCCCTGGAACAGATCGTCCGGATGGGGTCCGGCCACCAGCGGCACGTCCCGTTCTTTCAGTTCCCCGGCCACATCTTGAAGGGCCGCCGCATCCCGGGCGTCGGCGGCGGTCACCTTGGCCCCCCGGCGCGTCAAAAAACGAACGCAGGCCACGCCCGACCGGCCCATCCCCACCACCGCCACGCGGCGGCCGGCCAGGGACGACGCGGATCGCGGCGAGACGGCGGCGGGTTCCGAAACGGCGGAGAACGGGGCCATGGAAAATCCTTACCGGAGCTTGAGGGTGCTCAACGCCAGCAGGGCCAGCGCCATGGAGACGATCCAAAAGCGGACGATGACCTTGGGTTCCGGCCAGCCCTTGAGTTCGAAATGGTGATGGAGCGGGGCCATGCGGAAAATCCGACGACCGTTGGTCATTTTGAAAAAACCCACCTGGAAGATGACCGACAAGGCCTCGATGACGAAAAGGCCGCCCACCAGCACGAGCATGATCTCCTGCTTGGTGATGACGGCCATGGTCCCGATGGACGCGCCCAGGGAAAGGGAGCCCACGTCGCCCATGAAGACCTGCGCCGGGTAGGCGTTGAACCAGAGAAAGCCCAGTCCCGCCCCGATCAGCACGCCGCAGAAGACCGACATTTCGCCGCTGCCGGGCACGAAATTGATCTGGAGGTAGTCGGCGATGTGCCGATGGCCGGCGACGTAGGCGAAAATCATGTAGGTGGCGCCGGCGATGATCACCGGTCCGATGGCCAGTCCGTCCAGCCCGTCGGTGAGGTTGACGGCGTTGGAGGTGCCCACGATGACCAGGGCCGCGAAGAAAACGTAGCCCCATCCCAAGTCCGGCGAAAGGTTCTTGAAAAAGGGAATGGTGACCCGGGTGTCGAAGCCGGGGTGGGCGTAGAGCAGCAGGCCGATGAGCAGTCCCAGGGCCGCCTGAAGCCAGAATTTGCCCCGGACGGAGAGCCCCTTGCTCCGCTTCCGGACCTGCATGAGATAGTCGTCCACGAAGCCGATGACCCCGTAGCCCAGAATCGTCAGCAGGGCGATCCAGACGTAGAAATTCCCCAGGTCGGTCCACAGCAGGGTGGCTCCCAGGGCGGCGAAGAGGATCAGGGCGCCGCCCATGGTGGGCGTGCCCGCCTTTCGCCGATGGCCCTCGGGGCCGTCGTCCCGGATGTACTGTCCCACCTGAAGGCGCTGAAGCCGACGGATGACCCAGGGACCCAGAACAAGGCAGATCAAAAAGGCCGTGAGACTGGCGTAGATCGTCCGGAAGGTGATGTAGCGGAACACGTTGAACACCGACAGGTGCGTGTGCAGCGGAAACAGGAGATGATAGAGCATGAAGTGTTCCGTTCCGACCGTCTACCGGTCGGCCCACTCTCGCAGAAGGTTGAGGATCCGTTCCATGGCCATCCCCCGGGAGCCCTTGACCAGGACCCAGTCCCCGGGAGCCAGCGTCTCCATCAGTCGATCGGCCACCGCGCCGGGCGAACCGGAAAAGCAGGCGTCCGGCGGCAGGCCCGCCGCCTCCGCCTCCGCCGCCAGCGCCGCGGACAACGGGCCGCTGCCCAGCACCCGGTCCACCCCGGCTTCGGCGGCCCGGCGGCCCGCCTCCCGGTGCAGCGCCTCGGCGGCCGGGCCCAGTTCCAGCATATCTCCGGCCACCAGCACCCGACGGCCCGGCGGGGCCAGCTCCGTCAGCGCCTGAACCGCCGCCGCCATGGAGGCCGGATTGGCGTTGTAGGTGTCGTCGATCAGACGAACGCCCCGCCGGGTTTCCAGCGGGACCATCCGTCCCTTTTCCGGCCGAGTCTCCGCCAGCCCCGCCGCGACGGTCTCGGCGTCCAGCCCGGCCAGATGGCCCGCCGCCGCCGCGGCCAGGGCGTTGGACACCTGAAAACGGCCGACGGCGCGCAGGCGAACCGGCGCCCGGCCGTCGGGAAGAACCAAGGTGAACCCCACGCCGCCGGGGATCGGGGCCTCGTCCTCGGCCCGCACCGCGGCCGATTCGGAGCGGCCGAACCCCAGAACCGGCCGGTCGGTTTCCCCGGCGAGCCGAACCAGATGGGGGTCGTCGGCGTTCAGCGCCGCCGTCGCGCCCGGCGGCATCTCCGCGATCAGCTCTCCCTTGGCCCGCCGAACCCCGTCCAGAGAGCCGACGCCCTCCAGATGGGCGGGGCCGATATTGGTGATGACGCCGATGTCGGGCGCGGCGATCCGGGCGAGCCGGGCGATTTCCCCGAAATGGTTCATGCCCAGCTCCACCGCCGCCCACCGGTGTTCCGGCCGAAGCCGAAGCAGGGTCAGGGGCAGACCGATCTCGTTGTTGAAATTCCCCCGGGTGGCCAGGGTCGATCCGGCCCGGCCCAGGACGGCGGCCATCATGGCCCGGGTGGTGGTCTTTCCGTTGGAACCGGTCACCGCCGCCACCGGGCCGTTCCAACGCCGCCGATGAAAGGCGGCGAGCGCGCCCAGCGCCCGGGTGGTGTCCGAAACCGCCACGCAGGTCACCCCGGCTTCGCGCCAGGCTTCCAGCGGCAAATCGTTCAGGGCGTCCCGGGCCAAAACCAGTCCCCGAACGCCGCTTTCCACCACCGCCGCCGCGAACCGATGTCCGTCGTGCCGCTCCCCCCGGACGGCCACGAAAAGCTGGTCCGGCTCGATGGCGCGGGAATCGATGGCGATCCCGGAAAAGTCCGCGTCTCCGGAACCGGAGGCCCGTTCGCCGCCCGTTGCGGCGAGCAGATCGCCGACCGTCCAGCGATAGCCGGTCACCGGGCCTCCGAAGGCGGAAGAGCCAGGGCCGTCCGGGCCACTTCCCGGTCGTCGAAGGGCCGTCGCTCCCGCCCCACGATCTGGCAGGTTTCGTGCCCTTTCCCGGCGATCAGCACGGCGTCCCCCCGGCGGGCCGCGGCCACCGCCAGCTCAATGGCCCGCCGACGATCGGGAACCACCACGTAACCGGCGGCCACATGGCCGCCGTCGCCGGGACGCCGGTCCAGCTCGGCCAAATGGGAATCCTCGATCTCCGGCGTCCCCAGCCCTTCCAAGCCGGGCCGAATGTCTTCGAGGATGGCCGCCGGCGACTCGGTGCGGGGGTTGTCGGAGGTGACCACCACCGCGTCCGCGCCGCGCCCGGCGGCTTCGCCCATGAGCGGCCGCTTGGTCCGGTCCCGGTCGCCGCCGCAGCCGAACACGCAAATCAACCGCCCCTCGGCGAGGGGCCGGAGGGCCGAAAGGGCGTGGGCCAGGGCGTCGGGAGTGTGGGCGTAATCCACGAAGACGAAACGGCCGGCGGAATCCCGTACCGGCTCCAGACGCCCGGACACGGCGGCCAGCGCCGCCACGCCGTCCCGGATGACCTCCGGGGACAGCCCCATGGCGACTCCCGCCCCGGCGGCGCAGCGGATGTTTTCCAGATTGTGCGCGCCGATGAGCCGGGAGCGGAACGGAATCCGGGCGTCCGGAAACACCAGTTCGCCGGCCGCGCCGGTCAGATCGGCCCGAAAGACGTCGGTCCTTATCATATCCCCCGGGGACCCGCCAACGATGAAACGGCGGAGGGGAAGATTTTCCCCGGCCAGGGCCCGCCCCCGGGCGTCGTCTCCGTTGACCACCATGGCGGCGGCGTCCCGCTTGGGGCCCCGGGTCAGATGATCGGCGAAAAAACGGCGCTTGCAGGCCCAGTAGGTCTCCATGTCGCCGTGGTAATCCAGGTGATCCTGGGTCAGGTTCGTGAATACGCCCACGTCGAAGGCGCACCCGTCGATCCGGCGCAGGTCCACGGCGTGGGAGGAGACCTCCATCACCGCGTGGGTGACCCCCGCGTCCCGCATTTCCGCCAACGTCCGCTGGAGGTCGGGCGCCTCGGGGGTGGTGACCGGGCTGGGCAGCCGACGGCCGGCGAAATGGCAGTCGATGGTCCCGATCACCCCGACGCGGAATCCGGCCGCGGTCAGGATCGATTCCAGCAAAAGGGTCACGGTGGTCTTGCCGTTGGTGCCGGTGACGCCCGTCAGCGCCAGGGAGCGGGAGGGCTCTCCGTAAAACCGGGCGGCCACCGGCCCCAGGGCGGCCCGAACGTCCGGAACGATCGCCGCGGGGACGGAAAGGCCGACCGGCCGCTGGACCAGCAGCGCCGCCGCGCCCCGCCGAACCGCTTCGGCGGCGAAATCGTGGCCGTCGAAGGAAAAGCCCGGAACCGCCGCGAACAGAGACCCCGGCGTCGCTTCCTGGGCCCGACAGCAAAATCCCCGGACGTCGGGATCGCCTCCGGCGGGGCCCGTCGCGGGAATGGGACCGTCGGGTCCGGACAATCCCCCCACCAGTTCCGAAAGCCTCATCCTTCGGCCTCCAGGGCCCGCTCGGCGGTCAACCGGTCGGCGCCGGGCGGGATGTTGAGATAATTGAGCGTCTCCTGGGCGATCCGGCGGAAGGCCGGGGCGGCCGCGACGCCGCCGTAATGCTTGTTTTTGGCCGGCTCGTCGATCACCACGAGGATCGTCAGGCGGGGGGCCTCGGCCGGCAGAAAGCCCACGAAGCTGGCCAAGTAGGCGTCGGAATAGCCGCCGGTCTCGGCCAGCTTCTGGGCGGTGCCGGTTTTGCCGCAGACCGCGTAGCCCTCCAGGGCGGCCCCCTCGCCGGTGCCCCCTTCCGCCACGACCCCCCGCATCATGTTCCGGACGATGCGGGCGGTCTCCGTCGAGATTACCCGACGAATTTCCCGGGGCTCCCGCGGCTCCACCGGCTTTCCGGCCGGATCGGTCACGGTCTTGACCAGGTAGGGCTCCATGAGCACGCCGTCGTTGGCGATGGCCGAGGCGGCGGCGGCCAGCTGGAGGGCGGAAACCGAGACGCCGTGGCCGAAGGAGATGGCCCCGACGTCGATCTGGGACCAGCGGCCCGGGTCGGAAAGGCTGCCCGGAGTCTCGCCGGGATAGCCGATGCCGGTTCGGCGGCCGAAGCCGAAGGCGCGAAGGGTCTGGTGCAACAGATCCGGGCCGATCATCTCGCCCATTTTGACCGCGCCGATATTGCTGGAGTATTTGATGATCTTCCGCAGAGAAAGCCAGCCGTGGGGCCGGGTGTCGTGGACGGTGTCCTTCCCGATCCGGTATTTCCCGTTTTCGCAGAAGAAGATGGTGTCGGGGGTGCAGCCGCCCGATTCGATGGCCGCGGCGGCGCTGAAGATCTTCATGGTGGAGCCGGGCTCGAAGGCGTCGGTGACGGCGCGATTGCGCCAGGCCGTCCGGGGAAACCGGCCGAAGGCGTTGGGGTTGAACAGCGGAACGTTGGCCATGGCCAGCACCGCGCCGGTTCGGGGGTCCATCACCACCGCCATGCCCGAGGCCGCCTCGGCGGTTTCCACGGCGCCTTCCAGGGCCCGCTCGGCGATGTACTGAATGGTCCGGTCGATGGTCAGCACCAGATTTCGGCCGCCGGACGCCGCGGCGTCCACGGCGCGTTCGGCGTCGAAGGTCTGGCCCAGGGCGTCCCGGCGCACGCTGAGGGACCGGCTGCCGCCGCGCAGCACGGCGTCGAAGAAAAACTCCAGCCCCTCCAAACCGTTGCCGTCGGTCCCGGTGAAGCCGATCACCTGGGCGGCCACCCCCCGATTGGGGTAAAAGCGGCTCAAATCGGGAATGAACTCCATTCCCGCCAGTCCCAACTCTCGCGCCGCCTGGACCTCCCGAGGCGTGGCCCGCCGTTTCAACCAGAGAAATTTTCGGCGGCCGTGCAGTTGCAGCAGCGCGCGGGCCGGGTCCAGGCCCAGGGCCCGCGAAAGATCCCGGGCGGCTTGCGCCGGGTCCTCGATTTGAGCCGGCCGGACGCCGATGGAAGTGGATTCCACGCTGATGGCCATCTCCCGTCCCCGGGCGTCGTAAATCACGCCCCGCTTGCCCCGGATGGTCTGGGTTCCCTCGATCTGGCGGGCGGCCTTCCGGGCCAACCATTCGCCCCGGAAAATATGCAGATGGACCGTTCGGGCGCCGATGGCGAAAATGGCCGCCAGAAAAAGCGTCCCCAAGACGGTTACCCGGCGGTTGAGGCGCTCTTTCTCAATAGGATTCATTCAGGACGATAAGCTTTTTCTGGTGGGCGACGGGAAGGACGAGACCGATGTCCCGGCGGGCGATGGTGGCGACCCGCTCGGGGGTGCGAAGGCGCTCGAGTTCGATGCGAAGGGTGTTCTGGACCGAAAGTTGGCGCTGGTAGTCCGCGGTCTCCGCGGAAATTTCATAGCCGACCCGGATGCTCTGCACCCGGCACCAGGTATAGGCCAGAAGCTGTCCCACGAAGAGGGTGAGAATGAAAATCCAGGCGCCCATCAGTTTGAGATCATATTTTCCGCTCCGCTCCGTTTTCACCGCGGCGGCTCCAGACTTTCGGCCTCGGGGCCGATGGATTCGGGGGTTGGGAGTTTTTCCGCGGCCCGCAGCTTGGCGCTTCGGGCCATGGGATTTCGGGCGATTTCGGCCGATCCGGGCCGCAACACCCGGGGGGTCAAATTGCGCAGGATCGCCCGGCCGCCGCAGGCGCAGACCGGAAAGGCCGGTGGGCAGACGCAGGCCCGGGCGGCGTCCCGAATGCGATGCTTCACGATCCGGTCTTCCAGGGAGTGGAAGGTGAGCACGCAAACCCGGCCGCCGGGCAGAAGCAGATCGGGAAGCCGGGCCATGAATTCCTCCAGCAGCTCCAGTTCCCGGTTCACCGCGATGCGGAGGGCCATGAAGACCCGGGTGGCCGGATGAATGCGTTCCCGCCCCGCCGGAACCGCCTCGGCCACGATCCGGGCCAGACGCGAACTGGTGCGAATGGGGCCGTCCGCCCGGATCCGAACCACCGCCTTCGCGATGCGCCCGGCGAAACGCTCCTCCCCCAGATCGCGGAACAGGCGGGTCAGGGCGTCGGGGGCCAATTCGTTGACCAGGTCGGCCGCGGTGGGACCGTCGCCGGGATTCATCCGCATGTCCAGCGGTTCGTCGCGGCGAAGGCTGAAGCCCCGGCCGCCGCCCTCCAGCTGATGGAGGGAAAGGCCCAGGTCGGCGACGATGCCGTCCACGCCGGCGCGTCCCGTTTCGGCCAGAAAGCGGGGAAGCTCCGTGAACACCCCGTGGAAAAGATCCATGCGCGACCGATATTCCGCCAGAACGATTTCCGCGTTGCGCAACGCGG
>CAYFVR010000072.1:0-4179 GCA_964346545.1 uncultured Desulfobacterales bacterium
CGCCGCGTCGGTTCGAATCAATCAGGAGGCCAAGACGCTGCTGTAAATCGCCTAAAAAAAGCGGCGTCCCGTTGGGGACGCCGCCTTGAATTCCTTCTCGCCGGCGGAACCATCCAACGTGGATGGTTCCGCCGGTTTTGTTAGTAGTCGTAGTCGTCCATATCGTCCATGTCGCCGCCGCCCTTTTTCTTCTCCGGCTTGTCGGTGATCATGGCCTCGGTGGTGATCATCAGGCCGGCCACCGAAGCGGCGTTCTGAACGGCGAATCGGACCACTTTGGTCGGGTCCATGACGCCCGCCTTCACCAGATCCTCGAACGCGCCGGTATAGGCGTTGTAGCCGAAATTATCCTTTCCTTCCAGCACCTTGTTGAGGATCACGGGGCCGTCCAGGCCCGCGTTCCGGACGATCTGGCGCAACGGAGCGGACAGGGCCTTGCGCAACAGGTTCAGGCCGTCCTTCTCCTCTTCCTTCGCCTCCACCTTGTCCAGCGCGCCCAGGCAACGGACCAGCGCCACGCCGCCGCCGGGAACCACGCCTTCCTCCACGGCCGCGCGGGTGGCGTTCAAGGCGTTGTCCACCCGGGCCCGCTTCTCCTTCATTTCCGTCTCGGTGGCCGCGCCCATGTGGATCACCGCCACGCCGCCGGCCAGCTTGGCCAGCCGCTCCTGGAGCTTCTCCTTGTCGTAATCGGAGGTGGTCTCCTCGATCTGGGCCTTGATCTGGCGGATGCGGCCGTCCAGGACGTCCTTTGTCCCCGCGCCGTCCACGATGGTGGTGTCGTCCTTGTTGATTCGGATCGACTTGCAGGCGCCCAGGTCGTTGATGGTCACGTTCTCCAGCTTCACGCCCAGCTCTTCCGACACCACTTGGCCGCCGGTGAGGGCGGCGATGTCCTGGAGCATGGCCTTCCGCCGGTCGCCGAAGCCCGGGGCCTTGACGGCGGCCACCTGAAGGGTTCCGCGCAGCTTGTTGACGATCAGGGTCGCCAGGGCCTCGCCGTCCACGTCCTCGGCGATGATGAGCAGCGGCTTGCCCGCCCGGGCCACCGACTCCAGCAGGGGCACCATGTCCTTCATGTTGGAGATTTTCTTTTCGTGGATCAGGATGAAGGGATCCTCGAAATGGACCTCCAGCTTCTCGGCGTCGGTGACGAAATAGGGCGAGAGGTAGCCCCGGTCGAACTGCATGCCTTCCACCAGGTCCAGGGTGGTTTCCATGCTTTTGGCTTCCTCGACGGTGATGACGCCCTCCTTGCCCACCTTCTCCATGGCCTCGGAAATGAGCCGTCCCACTTCCGGGTCGCTGTTGGCGGACACCGCCCCCACCTGCATGATCTCGGTCTTGTCCTTGATCTCGGTGGACAGCTCCTTGAGCGCGCCGACCACGGCCTCGACGCCCTTTTCGATGCCGCGCTTGAGCGACATGGGATTGATGCCGGCGGTCACCAGCTTGTGGCCCTCGGCGTAGATGGCCTGGGCCAGAACGGTCGCCGTGGTGGTGCCGTCTCCGGCGGTGTCGCTGGTCTTCTTGGCCACCTCGCGCACCATCTGGGCGCCCATGTTTTCAAATCTGTCGGACAGCTCGATTTCCTTGGCGACGCTCACGCCGTCCTTGGTCACCTTGGGCGAGCCGAAACTCTTTTCCAAAACCACGTTGCGACCCCGGGGGCCGAGGGTCACCTTCACCGCGTTGGCGAGGGTGTCGACGCCCCGAAGCATTTTCTCCCGGGCATGGGTGTTGTACGCAATCATTTTGGCTGGCATGGCTTATTTCCTCCTGATCACATTCCGGAACGCCTATTCCAGAATGCCGAGAATGTCACTTTCTTTCATGAAAATATGTTCTTCGCCGTCAATCTTGATGTCGGCGCCGGCATACTTGGAAAACAGAATCCGGTCCCCCTCCTTCACGGCGAGGGGGGCGCGGGTTCCGTCGTCCCGAACGGCGCCGGGACCAACGGCCACGACCTTTCCTTCCTGGGGCTTTTCCTGGGCGGTGTCGGGAATGATGAGCCCGCCGGAGGTCTTCTGTTCGGCTTCCACGCGGGTGACCAGCACACGGTCGTTCAACGGTCGGATCGTCATGGTACCTGTTCCTCCATCAAATGAATCTTAAAAATGAATTACAAAGCAAACCCGTTCCTCCTTGGGATTCACCCGTCCGGTTGGGCTCGCGCCCATTGGGGACGACGTTTTCTTATACATCAGAAAAGGGGCCAAGGGTGGCCGTGAACCAGCGGGAAGGAATGCCGCCATTTTCGCCGGCCTGAGGCCGACGCCCGGGAATGGCTTTCCGGAAAATTCCGGTTCTGACGGCGGGAAGTTAAAGCGGGATGGGGGGATGTCAAGCGGCGGGCGAGAGAAAAACGAAGGGGAAAATGGGAAGGACGGCCGCGCCCCATGTCGGGGCGAAAACCGTTTCTCGATCGCCGGGCGCGCCACTTGCCCGCAAGCCCGGCGACCGGGAAAAACGGACGGAGAAAGGCGGGGTCCGCCCTTTTCCGTCCACAGGGGTACGCTTGTCAGATCTTGGCTTTGAGCGCCCCGACCATGTTCTCCATATCCCGGGGGTCGCCGTTGGGATGTTGAACAATCATCACCATCTCCCATTTCCCGAAGGGGGAAGAGTCAAGCGGGGAAACATAAACGCCGTCTCCATCCGCGTCGGTGCGAAACATGTAGGGCGGCCGGCCCGCGCCGGTCTCATGCTTCTCCGGCCGGGTGTTCACGAACCAAATAGTGTAGACCGATTTCGGCTTGAGGCCGCCGGCCAGTATCTGAATCCGATCGCCGCCGATGTGGGCCGTGCCGAAGGCGTCCTCGTGGGCGGGGGTGTTCTGGAGGGCGAACGTCTTGTCTCCGCCGCCGGCGAAGGCCGGGGAAAACGCCCCCAGAATCAGGGCCGGGATCATCCATGCGATGAGAGAGCGGTTCAGGATCGTGTTCATGGTGGTCTCCTTTCTTTCGGGCAAGGGAAAGGCGGCGGCAAGGCGCCGCCGCGTTTGCAAGGATAGTCTCCGTTTCGCCGAATCCCTTACGCATAATTTTTTTTGACTTTCAAATTGCGGTTGATTCCGGCGGACATCGATGATTCCATGGAAAATTGGAGAAAATCCTTTTCGCCCCTCTCCAACGGCCGGAACCCATGTTTCCAACAGGCATCCATGAACCGTCTTTTTCTTTCAAAGCGCCCCCCGGTCCTTTTTTTGTGGGGCCTATTCGCGGCCGTTGCGCCGATCGGTTCGCTTCTGCTTTCAGGTTTCCCAAAGCCGGAAACTCCAGCGGGAGCCGACCACGATTTGCGCCTCGCTGGAATTTTTCGGATTGCCGCTGTTTCCGTTTTGGAGAAAAGCCGCCAACGGGCCGGGATGGAGGCGCGGCTGGACAATCTTGGGCGATTTGCAATAATGGATTTACCGTTCTTGGCGCCGGGGACAAAGCCCCAAGGCGCCCGCAAGGGGCGCCCCTACGAACTTCGACGCGCCAACCTCCGAGCGGCCCTACAAAGCGGCCTGGCCGGTGGAAAAGACGTTCGCCCTGATTGAAAAGGAGGCGGGAGGCCATTTCGACCCGGAACTGGCCCGGCTGCTTTTGGAAGCGAAAGATGCCGTGCTGCGAATCCGGAAAGAGTGGACGCCCGGCGGATAACGGCGTTTGAAATGGCGAAAGGAGAAAAGAGAAGAAAATTTCGACATTGTGGAGGGCGGAACCACGGGAGCCGGACAATCAGCTCCGCTGGAATTACGCCCCTCGAAAACATCCGGAGCCGATCGGCCGAATTCAGTCGAATCCAATGAATCAAGCGTCCGACCGGGCTTCCATGAAACCGTACACCGCGGCGTGGGGGCTCATCTTTCCTTCAATCTCCAAGGGATGATGATGTCTCTCCTTCGGGCGATGAGATAGGCCGGGCTCACTGGTTTCCCGAATTAATCCGGTCAAGAAACTCTTCGGCGTCCCGTGCATGGTGAATCACCCGGAACATCCCTAAAAGACGATCCGTATCGGAGATGGAATCCAAACGCTCCACGATTTGAGCGCTTTTCTCGGGAAATTTGGATTCAATCAGGATGGCCAGGCTTTGTCGAATTCCGGAAACCTTTCCTTCCTGAATACCTTCCTGAATACCTTCTCGAATACCTTCTCGAATACCTTCTTTTTTGATGATGTCATACGC
>CAYFVR010000072.1:4279-13409 GCA_964346545.1 uncultured Desulfobacterales bacterium
GAATACCTTCTCGAATACCTTCTCGAATACCTTCTTTTTTGATGATGTCATACGCGGCGGATTCGATCATGATGTCTCTCCTTCGGGCGATGAGCATGGCCGGGAGGTCTTTGGAAATCAGACCGGACAAGATCGCCATGGATGTGAGCATATCGGCCTTTTCGCGGCGGTCTTTGCCGCTGGCGTAAATGCGCTGGTCGGCTTCATCCACGTACTTTCGCCCGCCCCTCATGAGCGGGACAAACGGGAACAGGCAGACCAAGCCGCTTTCCATGATTTCCCGGGCGTCCATTTCGTACACCCGGACGAGGCGGAACCGGAAACTGACCTCGTCGTCTTGATAGTGGTCCGTTGCCGATCCCGATGGCGTCAGCAGGATTACGCAGGAAAGGACTTTCACCTCGCGGCGGATCAGGTACCTGGTGCGGTAGTCCAGAAGATGCAACGGAACCCTGCGATTCCAGCTGCTTTGGATTTCTAGCACCGCCAGCAATTCCGCACCCCTCCGATCCGTCACGAGAACGGGAAAATCGCTCCGTTTCAGGCTGACCGTTTCCTGGGGCAGTTCCTCAATCATCACGCTTTCCCGCACGTCGATACCCAAAAAATAGCGGATTAACTCGTCCCGGCAGCGTTCCAACAACACTTTTGTGGCAATGTCGTATTTCACGGAGGCATATCCCTTGAAGCCGAGGGGATGGCGGAGAAGCGGCGAAGTCCATAGGCTTCGGGAAAAGTATAACGCAGGATCATCTATATGGAAACCAGAATTCCCCGTATTTTCCCGCCTGTTTTCGCCCCGGCCATCGTCGCGTTTACATTGCAATGCGCTTCTCCTTGGAACTCCAATGGAGCATCGAGCGGCACGGCCAAGGGCGTATACGATCCGCCCCTGACCTTTTTGGCGAAATGAACGAAATTGCATTTACATTCCAACCCTTCTTACGATAGAAACCACCTTCCGCGTTAACCCCAACCATTCCATTTCCCAACGGGAGGCTCATGTTCACGTTCATCCATGCCGCCGATCTGCACCTGGACAGCCCGATGCAGAAGTTGGAACAATACGAAGGCGCGCCGGTGGACGCCCTGCGCGGGGCCACCCGGCGGGCGCTGGAAAACCTGGTCGCGCTGGCCGAGTCCCTCCCCGCCGATTTCGTCGTGTTCGCGGGGGATATTTTTGATCGGGACTGGAAAGACTACAACACCGGCCTGTTTTTCGTTCAGCAGATGGCCCGTTTGAGAGAAGCCGGGATTCCGGTTTTCGCCATCGTCGGAAACCACGACGCCGCCAGCCGGATGACCCGAAGCCTCCCCTATCCGGAAAACCTCCGGGTGCTGTCCACCACATCGCCGGAAACCATTCGGATGGGCCATCTCCCCGTCGCCATTCATGGCCAGGGATACGATTCCCCCAAAGTCACCCAGGCGCTGGTGCGATCCTATCCGCCCCGGGCGGAGGGCCACTTCAACATCGGCCTGCTGCACACCTCGGCGGACGGACGGCCCGGCTACAACCCCTACGCGCCCTGCTCCCTGGACGACATGCTGCGCCACGGCTACGACTACTGGGCCCTGGGCCACATCCACGACCGGGAAATCCTCCACGAAAATCCCTTCGTCATTTTTCCCGGCAACATCCAGGGCCGCCACGTCAAGGAAGGCGGCGCCCACGGCTGCACGGTGGTTCGGGTGGACGACGCCGGCCGGGCCGAAGCGGAATTCCACGCCCTGGACGTCTTCCGCTGGGCCCGCCTGACCGTGGACGTCTCCGGCGCGGCGGACGGCGAAGAAGCCATGGATCGAGCCATGTCCGCGGTCGAACGCGCCCTGGAGGAAGCCGAAGGCCGTCCCCTCGCCGCACGGGTGGAACTGACCGGACCCTGCCCGGCCCACGAAGCGCTGTTGGCCGATCCCGAACATTGGACGAACGAACTCCGCGCCGCCGCGCTGGACGGCGCCGGAGATCGGGTCTGGTTGGAAAAAGTCCGCTTTCAGACGAAACCGGATCGGGAGCGAACCCTGCCCGAAGGACCGCTCCAGGAAGTGATGGCGTTGCTGGACGAATTGAAAGCCGATCCAGAAGCGTTGGAGGCGCTTGGAAACGAGTTGTTCACCGATCTCGCCCGAAAATTGCCGGCGGAACTCCGAAACGGAAATCCCGCGCCGAATCCGGAGGATATGGATTGGCTGGCCGAAGTCCTGGAGACCAGCCGGCCGTTGTTGCTCCACCGGTTGCGGGGCGGAAGCGGCTCGGAGGTACGCTCGACTGCCTCGGCAGGAAAAAATCCCCCCCGGCCCCCCTTTGTCAAAGGAGGGGGCAATGCGGAAACCGGAGGCGACCGATGAAACTTCTTCGCTTGGACCTGCGCGCCTTTGGACCCTTCACCGATACGATCCTGGACCTTTCGGGCGGTTCCGAAGGGCTTCACCTGATCTACGGCCCCAACGAAGCGGGAAAAAGTTCCGCGCTGCGGGCGCTGACGGCGCTGCTGTACGAGGTTCCGGAGCGAACCGAGGACGCCTTTCTTCATCCCTATCCAAAATTGCGCGTCGGGGGGCTGCTCCGCAAAATGGACGGCTCCGAACTGACCGTCATGCGGCGCAAGGCCCGGAAATCGCCCTTGCGCGGAGCGGACGACGAAACCGTGGTGGAGGAGGCGGAGCTTTCCGCCTTCCTGGGCGGCGTGGACGCGGAGAGCTTCGCGGCCCTGTTCGGGATCGACCATGACCGGCTGGTGGCCGGGGGGCGGGAAATCATCCGGGGCGGCGGCCGGGTGGGCGAGCTGCTCTTCGCCGCCGGGGCCGGTTTGGGGGATTTCCAGCAGGTCAAGGAATCCATGGCGGCCGAGGCGGCGGACCTGTTCAAGCCGGGCGGCTCGAAACCGGCCATCAACGCGGCTCTTTCCGCCTTTCGAACCCAAAAAAAGGCGGTGCAGGACGCCCAGCTTCCCGGCGAGGCGTGGGAGAAGCATGACCATGCGCTAAAAGAAGCGGCGTCGGAAAAAGAGAAGGTTGTCGCGACGCTGACCCGTCAATCCGCCGAACGAAATCGCCGAACCCGAATACTGGAAGCCCTGCCGCTCATCGCCCGGCGGGACGAACGGCTGGAAGAATACGCGCCGCTCCAATCCGCGCCCGTTCTCCCCGAGGATTTCGAGGATCGAAGCCGAACGGCCATGGAAGCCTTGCGCATGGCCGAAAGCCGGGTGAAGGCGTCCACGGAAAAGCGGGAACGGCTGTCCGAAGCGCTGGCCGCCCTCACCGCTCCCGACGGGCTGGCGGATCACGCCGATACCGTGACCGATCTGCTGGGCGAGGCCGGTTCCATCCGCAAGGCGGCGCGGGACCGCGTAAACTTGCAAACGCAAAAGGACCGCCACGAAACCGACGCCCGGGAATTGCTGGCGGACCTCCGGCCGGACCTGGACGTTTCCGACGCCGGGGAAATCCGGTTGAGCCGAACCGAAAGCCGGCGGATTCGCGATCTGGCGGCGGAATATGAAAAACGGATCGCGGCCCGGAATTCTGCGCGGGAGGCGGCCGGGAAGCTGGAGCGAAGGCTCCGGCGGCACCGCGAGGAACTGGAAAAAGCCGGAGAACCGATCGATTCTTCTGCGCTGGCGGCGGCGGTGGAACGGGCGCAAAAGCGGGGCGACGTGGCCGGCGATTTGGCGGCGGCGGAAGCGGCGGCCGGGGCGGCGGAAACGGAAATCGCCGACGGCCTGGCCCGCCTGCCCTTCTGGTCCGCCGATCTGGCGGCGCTGGAAACGGCGGCCGTTCCGTCCGTGGAAACGGTGGAGCGGTTCGAGACCGAACTTCGGGAAGCGGCGGAGGACGTGACCCGGGCCTTGGAGCGGGTGGAAGAAATCCAGGCGGAACGGGAGGCCGCCGAAGCGGAACTCCGGAAGCTACGCCTGGACGGGGAGGTCCCCACCGAGGCGGATTTGCAATCGGCCCGGAAACGGCGGGACGCGGGATGGCAACTGGTTCGGACGACGGTGGAAATCGGCGAAGCTCCAGAGGCGGAAGTGGACGCTTTCCTCCAGGAGTCGCAGTCCACCGGTCCCAAAGCGAACCCGCTGACCGAGGCGGTGGAAACGGCCATTCGCCGGGCGGACGAGATTTCCGACCGGTTGCGGCGGGAGGCGGATCGGGTGGCCCGAAAAGTCGGGCTGGTGGCGGATTCGGAACGGCTCGGCCAAGCGCTGGAACGGGCGAAATCCGCCGCCACCAACGCCCAAATCCGGCAAGAAGCACTGTTGCGGGATTGGCGCGACCTCTGGTCCGGCGCTCCGCTGACGCCCGGCGCCGGAAGGCCCCGGGAAATGCGGAGCTGGCTGGCGGAACGGGAAGCGCTGCTGGGGAAAGCTACCGATTGGCGGGAAAAGGCGGAGCGGGCGGGAGCCCTCCGGAAGCTGGCCGCCGATTGCCGGGAGGAACTGACCGCCGCTCTTCGCGGCGCGGGCGTTTCCGCCGAAGAAACGGACCTCGCCCGCCTGCTGGACCAAGCCCGAAAAACCCTCTCGGCGCTGGAGGAGAAACGAACCCGGCGGGAGACTCTCCAGGCGGCCATTCGGGAGCGGGAAGCGGAGCTGGACGAGGCCAACGGCCAGGCCGAAAGCGCGGAATCGGCGCTGGCGGCCTGGCGATCCAGATGGGCGGCGGCGATCCGGCCCCTCGGCCTGGACGCCGACGCCACGCCCGGCCACGCCCACGAAGTGATGGACGCCTACGCGAAATTCTTCGAGCACCGAAAGGAGGCCGAGGGATTGGCCCAGCGGCTGGAGGGAATCGACCGGGACGCCGACGCCTTCGCCGACCGGGTGGCCGCCTTCGTGGCGCGGGAAGCGCCGGATTTGCGGGACGCGCCGCCGGAGGTCGCGGTGGACGAACTCAATTCCCGGCTGGCCCGGGCCCAAACGGTTCGCACGGAGCGGCAAGGGCTGAAAAAACAGCTCCGGGAGGAAGAGGCCGCCCTCGAAACGGCCAGCCAAGCGGTGGCCGAAGCACGGGTCCAGTTGAACGCCCTTTGCGAGGAGGCCGGTTGCGGCGATCCCGACGGTCTGATTCCGACGGCCCGCCAATCCCGGCGGCGAACCGATTTGAAAGCGGAACTGGCGGGGCTGGACTCCCATCTCCACGATCTGGCGGCGGGCGCTCCGCTCCCGGAATTCGTGGCGTCCGCCCGGGAGGCCAACCCCGACGTGCTGAAGGCGGAAATGGCGGCGCTGGACGAAACGATCCGGGACTTGGAAACCCGGCGCTCCGACCTGGACCAGACCATCGGCGGAGAGCGGGCGGCACTGGGCCGGATGGACGGCGGGGACCACGCGGCGGTCTTGCAGGCCGAGGCGGAGAGCATTCTGGCCCGCATGGCCGCGGACGTGGAACACTACGCCCGGCTGCGGCTGGCCTCGGCCGTGCTGGAGCGGGCGGTGGAGCGATACCGCCACAAAAGCCAGGGGCCGGTGTTAAGCCGGGCCAAGGCGCTGTTCGCCCGAATGACCCTGGGGCGATTCACCGACGCTCGGGTGGAATCCTTCCAGGACGGCGACGAGCTGGTGGGCGTCCGCGACGGCGGGGAGCTGGTCCGCATGAACCAGATGAGCGACGGCACCGCCGACCAGCTCTTCCTGGCCGTCCGGCTGGCCAGCCTGGAATCCTACATTCGCCACCACGAACCCCTCCCCTTCGTGGTGGACGACATCCTCATCCAATTCGACGACCACCGCGCCAAGGCGACCCTGGAAGTGCTGGCGGAACTGTCCCGGGAAACCCAGGTGATCTTCTTCACCCATCACCGCCATTTGCTGGAGCTGGTGGAAGGCGTGACGGCCGGGGATGTGGTGATGCATGAATTATAGACTACCGCCCGAACACCTTTTCCAGCAACTCGCTGCTCCGAGCCATGGGGTTTTCCCGGATTCGCCGTTCCTCCTTGGCGATGTAGGTGAACAGACCGTCAAGCGCTTGATTCGTCACGTATTGATCCAGGTCCAGACCTTGGCCCCCTTCTCCAAAACCCGGCACGCCAACCGCGTTGGCGATTCCGCCGATCATTTCACCGGTCTGACCGCCCGCTTGCGCCGTGAGCGATTTATAGGCGGCGGTGACGCCCACGCTGTCGGTGGCGTCCTCCACGATGGGCCGAAAACGGTCGGCCAAGGCCGATTCGGAGGTCTTGCGGAAATATTGAGTGGCGGCGTCATCCGGCCCGTTCACGATTCGGGCCGCGTCTTCCACCGACATGGCCCGGATGGCGTTGCCGAGGATTTCCGCCGCCTCGGGCGTCGCCTTCTCCGCCGCCCGGTTCATGGAAACGACGAACTCGTCCACGTACTGGCCCTGGCCCAGTTTGCGGGCGGTCTGGGCGACCAATTCCGCCTTCTCCGGCACCGGAATGCGCACCAGGCCGTCGCCCATAAATCCGTCGGTCTGGCCCAATTTCTCCACGGCGGTTTGCACGCCCTGGGCCAGCGCCTCCTTGAGCCCCGCCGCCATTTCGCTTTCGGAAAGCGCGCCCGCCGCGGCCCCGCGCACGGCTTCGGACCCGGTCACCGCGTCCAGAACCCCCTTTAACGCATCTCTCCCCTCCGCATTCGCGCAGGACACGCAGACGCCCATGGCCAGAACCATCCCCAACGCCGTTTTCAGAACTCTCCGTTTCATCGTCTTCCCCTCCCTCGATTTTTGGTTTTCGGAACGCGGCGAAAAAAATTCGGATCATTTCCGCCGCCCAGCGCGAGAAGCATACAGGAAAAATCGGGTTTCGTCTTCCACGAAGGGTACGCCCGACATTCGCGGGACGACGAAGCCGGCGTCGCGGCGCCGCAACCGAAACTTCAACGCCCCTCCCGCCGAACTAACCCAATTCTAACATAAACCTCATTCCTTCCTCACGAAAACGGTATAATCACACAGACCGCGTTCCTTCTACGACCGTTCTCCACCCCCATGCGAAAGGAAGTCCCATGAAGCCCCTAATCCAGACCCTTGGATTCATTCTGGCCGCCGCCCTGTTGGTTTTCACTCTGACGCCCACCGCCTCGGCGGAGGAAATCCTCGTCTACACCGCCCTGGAAGACGACGAAATTCCCCGCTACCTGGCCCTGTTCGAGAAATCGCATCCCGACGTCACCGTCAAAATCGTCCGGGATTCCACCGGCATCATCACCGCCCGGCTGCTGGCGGAAAAGGACAACATCCAGGCCGACCTGGTGTGGGGAACGGCGGCCACCAGCCTGCTGGTCTGCGATCAGAACGGAATGCTGGAAGGCTACGCGCCCAAGGGTCTGGACAAGGTGCGCCCCTCCTTTCGGGACAAACGGGAAACGCCCCATTGGGTCGGCATCAAGGCCTGGATGACCGGGTTTTGCGTCAACACCTACGAGATGGAAGCCCTGGAACTGCCCGTCCCCGCCTCCTTCGCCGATCTCACGAAGCCCGTCTACGCCAATCAGCTCATCATGCCCAATCCCGCCTCCTCCGGCACCGGCTTCCTGACCGTTTCGGCCATTCTTCAGATGATGGGCGAGGAAAAGGGATGGAACTTCCTGGACCAGCTCCACGCCAACATGGCCCGATACACCCATTCCGGCTCCAAGCCCTGCAAGCTGGCCGGCTCGGGGGAAATCCCCATCGGGCTCAGCTTCGGCTATCGCGGCTTCATCCAGAAGCAAAAAGGCGAACCGGTGGAGACGGTGTTCCCCGCCGAAGGCTCCGGCTGGGACGTGGAGGCCAACGCCCTGATGAAGAAACCGACCATCAAGGCCGGCGCGAAGACCTTCCTGGACTGGGCCATCAGCGAGCCGGTCATGAAGGAATACGCCAAGGTCTACCCGGTGACCGCCTACGACACCGGAACGCCGGTGCCCGAGGGCTTCCCGGCCGACCCCGACGCCCAGCTCATCGAAAACGATTTTGAATGGGCCGCCGCGAATCGCGCCCGGATTCTGGAAGAATGGGCCCGCCGGTTCGACGGCAAGAGCGAGCCCAAATAACGTTTCGGCGGAGATCGCCATGATCGATTCCCCCTCCACGCCCGAGGCCCCGTACCTGGCGGTCTCGGGCGTGACCAAACAATTCGGAAACTTCACCGCGCTTCGGGACGTCTCCTTTTCCGCCGCCCGGGGGGCCTTCATTTCCGTGCTCGGCCCCAGCGGCTGCGGAAAAACCACCCTGCTCCGGGTGATCGCCGGGCTGGAACTGGAGGACGGCGGCCAGGTTCGCATTGAGGACCGGGACGTGTCCGGCTTTCCCGTCTCCCGGCGGAACGTGGGCATCGTGTTTCAGTCCTACGCCCTGTTTCCCAACCTGACCGCCGCCGCCAACGTGGCCTACGGGCTGCGCGGCCGGGGCCGCAGCCGGGCGGAGATCGACGCCCGGGTCCAGGAACTGCTGGAGTTGGTGGGAATGCCGGAGGCGGGACGGCAATTTCCGGCGCAACTTTCCGGCGGCCAGCAGCAGCGGGTGGCCCTGGCCCGGGCCATCGCGCCGTCCCCGGACCTCCTCTTGCTGGACGAGCCGCTGTCCGCCCTGGACGCCCGGGTGAGAATCCGGTTGCGGGGGGAAATCCGCGCCCTTCAGCAACGGCTGGGGCTCACCACCGTGATGGTGACCCACGACCAGGAGGAGGCCCTCACCATGGCCGACCGCATCCTGGTGATGGATCGGGGCGAGCTGATCCAGGACGGAACGCCCCACGAAGTCTACGACCAGCCGGCCAACCCTTTCGTGGCGAACTTCATCGGCGCCATGAACTTCATCGGCGACGCGATCCGCCAGGAGCCGGGCGTCTACCGGATCGGGGATCGGATGATTCGGGTGCGCGGGGAAAACGGGACGGTCGGCGACCCGCCGGGCGAATCGGCGACCCTGGCCATTCGGCCGGAGGACGTGGCGCTTCGCCCCGCCGGCGAGCCGGACGAAAACCTGCTGTCCGGCCGGGTGGAGGAGACCGAATACCGGGGCCCGTTTTTTCGGGTGGCCATCCGCCTCAATTCCGGCGGCAACGGCACCAACCCGGTCATCGCCTCGGACCTGCCCGCCGAAGCCTTCCGTCGCCTGGAAATCCGTCCCGAAATGGACCTCCATCTTCATCTGCCCTCGGATCGGCTTCGGGTGTATC
>CAYFVR010000072.1:13509-17953 GCA_964346545.1 uncultured Desulfobacterales bacterium
CGTCCCGAAATGGACCTCCATCTTCATCTGCCCTCGGATCGGCTTCGGGTGTATCAAAACGAATTGGGCGAAACGGATCGGACGGAGCGGATCGGCCGAAGCCGATGGGCCGGAATTGACCGGCAAAATTGACCGGCCGAACCGGTCCGGCGAAACGGACCCGTTTCACGATTCGGCGCCCCCTCCACAACCCGAGCGGGACGGCCCTTCGCCGCCCCGCCGATTGAAAACGCCATGCCCGCCTCTCCCGCCCTCGCGGCCAAATCCCCGCCGATCCTCGACACCGAAGCCTGGCTACGCCGAACGCTGATCCTGCTGGTCTGCGCATGGCTGGCGATCACGGTGCTGCTCCCGCTGCTGCCCCTGTTTTTCCGCAGCCTCACCGACGCCCAGGACAAGTTCGTCGGGCTTCGGAATTACATCTACTATTTCCAGACTCCGGCCCTCTCCGGATCGCTGCTCAACAGCATCGGCGTCTCGCTGGCCACCACGTCGATTTCGGTGGTCCTGGGCTTCGCCTTCGCCTACGCGTTGACGCGGACCTGCATTCCCGGTCGCCCGACGTTCCGGGCCATCGCCATGATGCCGCTGTTCTCCCCCACCCTGCTCAACGGCATCGCGCTGGTCTACCTCTTCGGCCGACAGGGGCTCATCACCCGGGGCTTTTTCGGAACCCTCCCCGGCTGGGACATCGGCCTGTACGGCGCGACGGGCATCATCATCGCCGAGGTGCTGTTCACCTTTCCCCAGGCGGTGCTGATTCTTTCCGTCGCCCTGCGCACCACCGACGCCCGGCTTTACGAGGCCTCCGACGCCCTGGGCGCGTCCCACTGGCGAACCTTTTTCACCGTCACCCTGCCCGGAGTCAAGTACGGCCTCATGAGCGCCGTCTTCGTCTGCTTCATCCTGGCCTTCACCGACTTCGGCGCGCCCAAGGTGGTGGGCGGCGATTTCAACATCCTGGCCACCGACATCTACAAACAGGTGATCGGCCAGCAGAACTTCTCCATGGGAGCGGTGGTCAGCGTGGTGCTGCTGGTCCCGACGCTTCTGGCCTTCATCGCCGACCGAATCGCCCAGCGCCGCCAAGTCTCGCTGATCGCCGCCCGGGCCGTGCCGCTGGTTCCGGAACCCCATCCGCTCCGGGACCGGCTGTTTCTCGGCTTCTGCGGATTCATCGCCTTTTTGATCCTCACCTTCTTCGCCACGGCCATTTTCGCGTCGCTGGTCAAGGTCTGGCCCTACGACCTGTCCCTCACGCTGCGCCACTACAATTTCACCCGGATGGGCGGGGGCGGCTACGACGCCTTTTTCAACAGCATCCGCATGAGCCTCTATTCGGCCATCGTGGGAACCGTCATCACCTTCGGGGCCGCCTATCTGGTGGAAAAAAGCCCCGGAATGCGGAACCTGCGGCAGGGCGCCTATTTCCTCGCCATCGTCCCGCTGGCCCTGCCGGGAATGGTGATCGGGCTCTCCTATATCTTCTTTTTCAACGCCACCGGCTGGGACCTGCTCGGCCTCCGGATTCCCAACCCGTTCAATTTTCTTTACGGTACCATGGGCATTTTGGTACTGGCCAACATCGCCCATTTTTTCACCGTGAGCTTCCTCACCGCCACCACGGCGCTCAAGCAACTGGACCGGGAATTCGAGACGGTTTCGGCCTCCATGGGCGTGCCGTTCTACCGCACCTTTATCCGGGTCACGGTCCCGGTCTGCCTGCCGGCCATTTTGGAAATCGCCCTCTACCTCTTCGTCAATTCCATGGCCACGGTCTCGGCGGTCATTTTCCTCTATTCGGCGGACATCCCGCTGGCCTCGGTGGCGGTGGCCAACATGGACGACGCCGGCGACATCGCCCCGGCCTGCGCCATGTCGGTCCTCATCGTGCTCACCAACGTGGCGGCCCGGATTCTCTTCGGGGCGCTGACCCGGGGCGCCAAGCGCCGGTCGGAGGCCTGGACGGCCCGGTGATGAAACCCGGTGATGAAATCCGCTGACGGAATCCGTTGACGGAATTCAGGGACCCGATTCCCGGGCCTCTCCATCTTCCAAACCCAAATTCCTCCAAGGAGCAAACCCATCCCATGGAATCCCCTTTTCTGTACAACCGGCCCTACACCGGCCCGGTGAAGGCCGCCGTGCTGGACTGGGCCGGCACCGCCGTGGATTACGGCTGCCTCGGTCCCGTCCGGGTGTTCGTGGACGTTTTCGCCGCCGAGGGCGTGGACGTGACCGAAGGCGAGGCCCGCCAATTCATGGGGCTGGCCAAGAAGGATCACATCCGCGCCATGTGCGGGCTGGAAAGCGTGGCCGAACGCTGGCGGAGCGCCCATGGGGCCGCGCCGGACGAATCCGACGTGGACCGGATGTACCGGGCCACAGAGCCGCTGATGGTCGTCGCCGCGGCCCGGCACGCCGAACCGATCCCCGGCCTGCTGGAGACGGTAAGGGCGCTGCGGGAACGCGGCATCCGGATCGGAACCTCCACCGGCTACACCGCCCCGATGATGGCGGCGCTGGTCCCCGAGGCCGAAAAAAACGGATACCAACCCGACGCGGTCTTCTGCGCCAGCGACGTTCCGGCCGGACGACCCTTCCCCTGGATGTGCTACCGCAACGCCATGGCATTGGGGGTTTATCCCATGGCCGCGATGATCAAGGTGGGCGACACCATCAGCGACATCCAGGAAGGGCGAAACGCCGGAATGTGGACCGTGGGCGTCACCCGCTCCGGCAACGAACTGGGGCTCTCCGAGGCGGAGGTAAACGCCCTGGACCCGGCCGAATTGGCACGGCGTCTCACGGAAATCGAAGGACGATTCCGGGAGGCCGGGGCCCATTTCGTGATCGAGGGGGTGTGGGACCTGTTGCCGGTGGTGGACGCCGTGGAAAAACGGCTGGCCCTGGGCGAAACGCCCCTGCCCGCGCCCGACGGATTGCTGCGCGGGTGACGCGCTCTCATCGGCCACTGAAGGCCGAGCCCGCCGTGGATCGAAGCGAGGGGGACGTGAATCTGAGTCCGCGCCGCCAAGCGTGGACCGAATCCCTCGGATCGGAAACGCGGAAGTGGCTGGATCGGGACGCGGCGGTGTTTCTCCATCAGTCCCTGTCCACCCCCTGCCTGGACGTGCTGGAAACCTGCGGCGGCAGCGAACTGACCGATCTGGACGGCCGTTCGTTTTTGGATTTCCACGGAAACAGTTTGCACCAGGTGGGTTACGGCCACCCGGCCGTGCTTGCGGCGGTTCGGGACACCCTGGAAACCCTCCCGTTTTCGCCCCGCCGTTTCACCAACCGTCCCGCCGTGGAGCTGGCGGAGGAATTGGTCGAAATCGCGCCGGGGGACCTCAACCGCGTCCTCTTCGCGCCCGGCGGGACCACGGCGGTGGGCATGGCGCTCAAGATCGCCCGGTTGGCCACGGGCCGATTCAAGACCATTTCCATGTGGGACAGTTTCCACGGGGCCAGCTTGGACGCCATTTCGGTGGGCGGCGAAGCGTTGTTCCGCCGGGGAATCGGACCGCTGCTGACGGGAACGGAACACGTCCCCCCGGCCGATCCTTACCGCTGCCTTTGGGACGACGAAGGTCACTGCGAACGCTGCGGCCTAAAATGCGCCCGCTACGTCGAATACGTGCTGGAGCGCGAGGGCGACGTGTCGGCGGTGATCGCCGAGCCCATGCGCTGCACCAAGATCAATCCCCCGCCCGCCGGCTACTGGAAGGCCATCCGCGCCGCCTGCGACCGGCACGGGGCGTTGCTGATTTTTGACGAAACCGCCATCTGCCTTGGCCGAACGGGCCGCTGGTTCGCCTGCGAACACGAGGACGTGGTTCCCGATCTGCTGATCCTGGGCAAGGGCCTGGGCGGCGGCGTGTTCCCGCTGGCGGCGGTGCTGGCGCGGGAGGAATTGAACGTGGGCGGCCATATCGCGCTGGGCCATTACACCCACGAAAAAAATCCCGTGGCCTGCGCCGCCGGGCTTGCGGCGATTCGCGCCATCCGAGATGAAGGATTGGTGGAGCGCTCGGCCCGGCTGGGCGAATGGGCGTTGGAACGTTTACGGGGCATGATGCCCCGGCATTCCGCCATCGGCGACGTGCGGGGCCGGGGTCTGGCCTTCGGCGCGGAGCTGGTTTCGGATCGGGAAACCCGAAAACCGGACCCGGATCGGGCCGACGCCGTGATGTACGGCTGCCTTCGCCGGGGTTTGAGCTTCAAAACCTCCGGCGGTAATTTTTTGACGCTGACGCCGCCGCTGAACATCGGGGAGGACGATTTGGCGCGGGCGTTGAATATTTTGGAGGCGGCGTTGGAAGAAGCGGCGTTGGGAGGAGCGGGAAAAAGCTGACTTTCCAACACCTTCCACCGTCTCCCGTTCCATTTCCACTTTCCACTTTCCACTTTCCACTTTCCACTTTCCACTTTCCCCATCCCC
>CAYFVR010000072.1:18053-19226 GCA_964346545.1 uncultured Desulfobacterales bacterium
TTTCCACTTTCCACTTTCCACTTTCCACTTTCCACTTTCCACTTTCCCCATCCCCCTTTCACAATTCAAAAAGGAACCCGCCATGGACCCCAATCTGTTGCCGGACAATCCCTATCTTCTCCTTACCCCGGGGCCGCTCAGCACGACGAAGACCGTGAAGGCGGTCATGCTGCGGGACTGGTGTACCTGGGACGCGGATTACAACGAAATCGTCCAGGAAATTCGGGCGTGGCTGGCGCGTCTCGCGACGGCGGCGGAAGGCTACACTTCGGTCCTCATGCAGGGCAGCGGTACCTTCAGCGTGGAGTCGGTAATTTCCAGCGCGATTCCCGCCGACGGCAAATTGCTGGTGCCAACCAACGGGGCCTACGGCGACCGGATCGTAAAAATCGCCAAATACCAAGGCATTCCGGTGTCCGTGAACCACAGCGGCGAAGTGGACGCGCCGGACCTGGAACTTCTGGCCCGAACACTGGAAACCGACCGCGCCATCACCCACGTCGCCGTGGTCCACTGCGAAACCACCACGGGAATGTTGAATCCGGTGGACCGGATCGGCGAGATCGTAAAGTCCCACGGAAAAATCTACATCGTGGACGCCATGAGCAGCTTCGGCGGGATTCCCATGGACGCGGCGGAGATTGGCGCGGATTTCCTGATCAGCAGCGCCAACAAATGCATCCAGGGCGTTCCCGGCTTCGGCTTCATCGTGGCCCGGCGGGAGCGGCTGGCGGAATGCAGAGGCCGAGCCCGATCGCTGAGCCTGGACCTCTTCGATCAATGGGAAACCATGGAGACCAAAAACGGAAAATGGCGGTTCACCTCCCCCACCCACACCGTCCGGGCCTTCGCCCAGGCCTTGGCGGAACTGGAAGCGGAAGGCGGCGTGGCGGCGCGACATGCCCGGTACCGGGAAAACCACCGGGTGCTGGTGGACGGAATGCGAAGTCTCGGCTTCGAAACCTTGCTGCCGGACCCCCTGCAATCCCCGATCATCACGGCCTTCAAAAGCCCGACGGCCGATGGCTACGAATTCGGCAAATTCTACGCCGCGCTGAAATCCCGGGGATTCGTCATTTACCCCGGAAAGGTGACCGCGCTGGACACGTTTCGGGTTGGGAATATTGGGGATGTGGGGCCCGAGGACATGGAACGGTTGGTGGCGGCGGTGGG
>CAYFVR010000073.1:0-19223 GCA_964346545.1 uncultured Desulfobacterales bacterium
TTCCAGATTTCCGGAAAGGGCGTTTGGGTCACGTCGCCGCAGTCGAGTTCCAGAAACCCGCAGGGCTGCACGATTCCCCGGTGCGAAATGAAGCAAAAGCCGGTTCCGCCCAGGCAGCCCCGGGTCACGGCGTCCAGGCCGTGGGTTTCGAAAGTGACCTTTTTGCCGTCGGCCTTGGCCCGTTGCCGGAGAATCCGGTAGTAGTGGGGGGCGCAGGTGGCCTTGAGCCGCATGTCGGTTTCTTCCCGCTGGTCGTAGAACCAGTTCAGCGCCTTTTCGTACTGGGCCGCGTCGATGGCCTGCTCCGCGATCTCCTTGCCGCGTCCGGTGGGCACCAGAAGGAAAATGTGATGGGCCGCGGCGCCCACCGACTCCGCCATCTTTTGGATGTCGGCGATTTCGTCCAGATTGGCCTTGGTGATGGTGGTGTTGATCTGGAATTCCAGCCCCGCCTTCCGGGCATGACCAATCCCCTCCAGGGCCCGGTCGAAGGCCCCTTCCACCCCCCGAAAGGCGTCGTGCTTTTGGGCGGTGGCCCCGTCCAGGCTGACGCTGATGCGGCGGATGCCCGCCTCCAGAAGCGCCCGCGCCGACTCCGGCGTGATCAGGGTGCCGTTGGGGGCCATCACCATCCGGAGGCCCAGATCATTTCCGTAACGGGCCACCTCGTAGATGTCCGACCGGAGCATGGGTTCTCCCCCGGTGAGGATGACGATGGGCGCGCCCAATTCCCGGATTTGGTCCAGCAGGCGAAGGCAGGCGGCGGTGTCCAGCTCCCCCTCGTAGGGGCCGTGGGTGGCGGCGGCGCGGCAGTGGACGCAGGAGAGGTTGCAGTTGCGGGTGATTTCCCAGGCCACCAGACGGAGCGGGGTCGTGTCGGTCGGGGTTCCGGAAGGGTGTCCGTGGCCGGGATGCGCGGGTTGGGTCATTTGGAAATTCTCCGGGGTTATCTTCCGCCGGCCGGACGCAAACCGGAGCCCTTGGTGGGGCTCCGGCGGGGAATGACGGCGGTTTGGAAACGGAATGGATAAAAAGGGTCAGCCCTGGAGGGCGGCGGCGGCCTCCATCGCGAAGTAGGTCAGGATCATCTCGGCCCCGGCCCGCCGGATGGCGGTGAGGGTTTCCATCATGACCTTGGGTCCGTCCAGCCAGCCCTTTTCGGCGGCCGCCTTGATCATGGCGTATTCCCCGCTGACGTTGTAGGCCGCCACCGGCAGGTCGAACTCTTCGCGAACGCGGCAAATGACGTCCAGATAGGCGAGGGCGGGCTTGACCATCACGATGTCGGCCCCTTCCTCCACGTCCAGGCTCACCTCGCGAATGGCCTCCCGGGCGTTGGCCGGGTCCATCTGGTAGGTGCGCCGGTCGCCGAACCGGGGCGCCGAGTCGGCCGCTTCTCGGAACGGGCCGTAGTAGGCGGAGCAGTATTTGGCCGCGTAGGCCATGATCGGCAGATGGGTGAAGCCGCTTTCGTCCAGCGTCGCCCGGATTTCCGCCACCCGGCCGTCCATCATGTCCGACGGGGCCACCATGTCCGCGCCGGCTTCGGCGTGGGACAGGGCGGTGCGGGCCAGCAGCTCCAGGGTGGGGTCGTTTTCCACCATTTGGCGGTCGTTTACCACTCCGCAATGGCCGTGGTCGGTGTACTCGCAAAGGCAGACGTCGGTGACGACCATCAGGTCGGGCAGAGCGTCCTTGACCGCCCGGACGGCCCGCTGGACGATGCCGTTGCCGGCGTAGGCTCCGCCCCCCATTGGATCCTTGGATTCGGGCAGGCCGAAGAGCATGACGGCCGGCACGCCCAGGTCATACGCGGATCGGGCGGTTTTCACCAGCATGTCCACGGAAAGCTGGAACTGGCCGGGCATGGAGGGGATCGGATTTTTCACGCCGGTCCCCTCCATGACGAACAGCGGCGGAATCAGGTTGTCCGGCGAAAGCCGGGTTTCGCGGATCATCCGTCGAAAGCCTTCGGTGGCGCGAAGCCGGCGAGGCCGGTAGTCCGGAAACAGCATGGGGTCTCCCCGGGTCGGTGGTCAGGTTTCAGTGGTCGATGGTCGGTTTCCAGTGGCCGAGGAACGGTTCACCGACAACTGGCCACTGGAAAACGGCGTCGGTGGTTAGCGGGTGGGCGGGACGGCGGAAATTTCCGCGTCGCTCAGGTAGCAGGCCGGGTCGGGCGCCCAGACGTCGTCGTAGAGCGCCTCGGCCCGCACTCGGAAGTTTCCGGCGCAGACGTCCAGCCAGCAGCAGTCGGCGCAGCGGCCCTTGACGTGCTTTTTCTTCTCCTTGAGCTTGGGCATCAGCGGATCGTTCTCGTCGGTCCAGATTTCCGAAAAGGGGCGCCGGCGGACGTTGCCGAATTTGTGGTGCCGCCAGAACTGGTCGGCGTGGACGTCGCCGTTCCAGCTTACGCAGCCGATGCCCCGGCCGGAACTGTTGCCCTCGTTCATCCGGAGCAATTCCATCACGTCGTCGGCCCGCTCGGGGTTGTCCTCTCTCATGCGGAGGTAGAGGTAGGGGCCGTCGGCGTGGTTGTCCACGGTCAGCACCTCCTTGGGCTTGCCCCGGTCGTGGAGGTCTTTGGTTCGGTCGATGATCAGGTCCACCACCTTCCGGGTCTCCTCGTGGGAAAGATCCTCCTTGACCAGGTCGGAGCCGCGGCCGGCGTAGACCAGATGGTAGAAGCAGACCCGGGGGATGTCCCGTTCCTCCAGCAGATCGAAGATGGCCGGCACTTCGCCCACGTTGAACTTGTTGATGGTGAAACGCAGCCCCACCTTGATGCCCTCGGCCTGGCAGTTGGCGATGCCCTTCATGGCCGACTTGAACGCCCCTTCCATCCCGCGGAAGCGGTCGTGAATCTCTTCCATGCCGTCCAGGCTGACGCCCACGTAGGACAGGCCGATCTCCTTGAGCATTTTGGCCTTTTCCCGGGTGATGAGGGTGCCGTTGGTGGAGATGACCGCCCGCATTCCTTTTTGGACCGCGTATTCCGCCAGATCGGGCAGGTCCTTGCGCATCATCGGTTCCCCGCCGGAAAAGAGCACCACCGGCACTCCGAAATCGGCCAGGTCGTCCAAAAGCGCCCGGCCTTCGTCGGTGGACAGCTCGTCGGTGAAGTGTTGGTCCCGGGCGTGGGCGTAGCAATGCACGCAGCGAAGGTTGCACCGGCGGGTGATGTTCCAGACCACCACCGGCTTCTTGTCTTTGGAAAACTGAAGCAGGTGGGAGGGGAGTTCGCCGGAATTGCGGCCATAGCGGATGGCGTCCGACGGTTCGACGGCGCCGCAGTACAGTTTGGATATGCCGATCATGGGGTGCTATGCTCGCTTCCTCGGATGTCCGATTCGGTGGATTCGTTTTGCAACAGACGGCCGATGTGGGCGTCCGGAGACTCCAGGGCCTCGCGGGTGATGAAGAACCGGTTCCGCCCGGTTCGTTCCCGAACCAGCTTCAGGCCGTATTCGAAATCCAGATTGATCTGCTTGAAGAGGCTGTCCACGTCTCCCCGGGCGGAAATGATCCGCTCGATCAGGAAGTCGATGGCGTCGTCCTCCATGACGATGTTGATGTCGTGGGACTTGTAAAAATAAAGCTCGATGTTTTTCACGTCGTCCGCGAAGGACTTGATCCGGCGCAACACCGCGCCCACGTCCATCAGACGCCGGACGTAAAAGTCGGAGACCAGCTCGATGCGCGAAGGCGTCAGCGACAGATTGTGCCGTTGGGACAGCGACCCTTTTCTTTCCGTGAGATAGGCCCGGATTCGATCCCGCTCGGCCTCCCGAAGCGCTTCGAACCGCGATTTGATTTCCGCTTCCCGCTCGGGTTGCTCCATCTCCGCCAGGGCGGCCTCGGGGTTCCGCGCCATGGCCTCGGTCACCGGAAGGTGGCGCAGGGGCGTCGAGGGCAGCCGTCGCTCCAGCGGCAGCAGGGCCCGCTCGATGGCGCTGACCAGGCCGCGCGCGCCGGTGTTTTCCGCGAAGGCCATTTCCGCCAGATATCTCAGCGCCCCGTCGTCGAACTTGGCCCGAATCCCGTAGGCGGCGAAATCCTGCTTTTTGGCCAAGATCACCGGGTTGTTGGGATTGCGGAGAATGTCGTGGAGATCGTCCTTCGTCAGCCGTTCCAACACCGCGGTGACGGGCAACCGGCCCACGAACTCCGACTCGAAGCCGAACGCGATTAAATCCTCGGAACGGACCTGGCGAAAAATTTCCCACGGATTCTCGGTGTCCCGAATTTTCGCGCCGAAGCCGATCTCCTTCTGCCGCAGCCGACGCTGGATAATGTCGGACAGCTCGCCGAAGGCCCCGCTCATGATGAAGAGGATGTTGCGGGTGTTGACGGTGGTCTGGTCCCGCTTTCCGGTTTTCCGGAACCGTTCCAGTTCCTGAAACATGGAGATGGGGTCGTGGGGAACCTTGAGTTCCACCTCGGTTTCTTCCATGGGCTTCAGCAGCGCCCGCTGCACCCCGGTGCGGGAGACGTCGGCGCCCATCCGGTTGGGGCCGGCCGCGATTTTGTCGATCTCGTCGATGTAAACGATGCCGCACTGGGCCCGCTCGATGTCGTCGTCGGCCTTGCGGACGAGATCCCGTACCAGATCTTCCACGTCGCCGCCCACGTAGCCGGTTTCGCTGAACTTGGTGGCGTCCCCCTTCACGAAGGGAACCCCCAGCTTCCGGGCGATCAGCTTGATCATGTAGGTCTTGCCCACGCCGGTGGGGCCGATCATGAGCACGTTGTTCTTGATCCGGCCCACCAGCGTTTCGTCGTCCGCCGAATCCCGCTCTTGGGCGATCCGGTTGAAGTGGGTGCAGATTTTGGTGGCCAGTATGGACTTGGCCCGGTCCTGCCGGACGATGTACTGGTCCAGATAGGCGATCAGGTCTTCGGGCTTGAGGTCGAAGCGCGTTCCCTGGGGAGATTTGCCCCGGCCGGGGCCGGTGTCCGAATCGGCTTCCAAGGGGGCCGCGATGGAGGAAACCACCTTGACTTCGCCGCCAAATTTTTTGGCGAGGAATTGGCTGATTTCCTTCTCGATGTCTTTTTTGTCCGGTGCTTTTTGGTTGGCTGTTTCCATAGTTGCCGCATAATAAGCACGGAAGTGAAATACGCAATGCGAGCCGCCCCCGAAGCGGAAGACCAAGTTTTTTCGGGAAATCGGCTCGGGCCGACGTGGGTTCGGACGCGAGGCGAAGGCGCGTCGCGGATCCCCCCGGGGTTCTCGTCGTTTTCGAAGGGGCATTTTCGAGAAAAGGCGGAGAGCGAAACGCGGAAAGCGAGAGCCGGAAGAGCGGAAAAAGGAATGGTACGCCCGGCTGGGTTCGAACCAGCGACTTTCAGCTCCGGAGGCTGACGCTCTATCCACTGAGCTACGGGCGCACACAGGGGGGCTACGTACCCCAAACGATTCCGAGTGTCAAGAAAGAATTCAAGGTCGGGCCAATTCCCCGGGAAATCGGGTCAGGGAATAGGCTGGAAATCCCTCCCGCTCCAGCGCCTCCTTGGCCTCCCCCACCACGTAAAGGGAACCGGCCACGCAAATGGTCTCGAACGGAGCGACCATTTGGCGGGCCGCCGCCAGCGCCTTCCCCACGTCGGGCTCGATCATGGCGTCGTCGTCGATCGGCCCCCCGGCGGCCTCGCAAAGGGTTTCCGCCGGCAGGGCGCGTTCGTTTCGGGCCCGGGTGAAGATGACGCGGCGGCAAACCGGCAGCAGGGCCGCCAGCATGTCCCGGTGAGGCTTGTCGTCCAAGATGCCCACCACCAACGTCACGGGGCTTTCTTCCCGGATGGAATCCAGGTAGGCGGCCAAGAGCCGGGCCGCCGCCAGGTTGTGGGCCCCGTCCAGAAGAATCCGCGGGCGTTCCGCCACCACCTCCAGCCGGCCGGGCCATCGGTTCCGGGCGAGACCGTTTCGCGCCGCGGTTTCCGGCAGGCGGACCCCGTTCCGGACCAGCAGCTCGCAGGCGGCCAGGGTCAGGGCGGCGTTGTCGATCTGAAAGCCGCCCGCCAGACCGGTCCGCATTTTTTCCCACCGGCCGTCCAGCCCCTGGTATTCAAAAACGCCGTCCGGTTCGGGAATCGCCCGAAAATCGGTTCCCAGAAAATAGAGCGGGGCCGATCGCTCCCGGGCGATTTCGGCCAGAACCCCCCGGGCCGGCTCCTCCCGTGCGCCGGAGACGGCGGGGACGCCGGGCTTGATGATCCCGCCCTTTTCCGCCGCGATCCGATCCAGGGAGTCGCCCAGATAGGCGGCGTGCTCCAGGGAAATGTTGGTGATGATCGAAAGCGCCGGCTTTAGGACGTTGGTGGCGTCGAGGCGTCCGCCCATTCCGGTTTCGATCACGGCCCAGTCCACGTCGGCCTCGGCGAACAAGTGGAAGGCCATGGCCGTGGCGAATTCGAAAAAGGTGGGGCTTCGGTCTCCGGCGGGGACGGCGGCCACCGCGCGGTAGGCCGCCAGAAGGGCTTCGTCGGAGACGGGTCGGCCGTTGACGCAGAACCGTTCGTTGAACCGAACCAGATGCGGGGAGGTGTACAGCCCGACCCGATATCCGGCGCCGGCCAGAATGGTCGCCAGGGCCGAGGCCACCGATCCTTTTCCGTTGCTGCCGGCCAGATGGATGGTCCGAAACCGGTTCTGGGGATTCCCCAGACCGTTTAGCATCCCGCGGATGGCGTCCAGGCCCAGTTTGATGCCGAATCGGCGCAACCCGTACAGTTTCCGGAGACAATGTTGGTAGTCGTTCATGGCCGCGCCATAAAAAATCCGGCGGAACGAGAACGTTCCGCCGGAGGTGGATGAAGTCGATTCGGCTTACCGGTACCGATATCGCTTGGCCGCCGCAATGCGCTGCCGCCGGAGGGCTTCGCGCTGCTTCCGCCGTCGGTATTCGCTGGGCTTTTCATAGCTTTTCTTCAGCTTCAGCCTTTTGAACAGGCCGTCGTTCTGGATTTTTTTCTTCAAAATCCGCATGGCCTTTTCAAGATCGTTGTCGAACACTTTGACTTCAATTGCCTTCAACCCGTATCGCCCCCCTTCTTGGCACCGAATCTGATCAGTGGTAATAAACTCCAAATAAACAAATTGAATTCATAGCGCATTATAGGGGGAAAAAGCAAGTTCAAAAACGAGCCGGTTCCGAATTTTCCGGCATTTCCGACGCGATCCGGGCCACGCGAAGGGCGGGGCTTGCCGCGCGGGCGCCCGCCTCTTGCCTAATTCGCCCATTCCCGATAAGAGAAGGTTTCGGACGGGAGGGCGCCGGAGGCGATCCGGCCCGGGGCGTCAACCGGTCTTTTCCAGCAATACCAGTTCCTCGCTGCGCAGCACGCGGTCGATGTCCAGCAGGATTTTGACGCCGTCGTCGGTTTTGGCCATGCCGTGAATATAATCGGTGTCCAGTCGGGCGCCGAACCGGGGCGGATCTTCGATTTCCTCGTCCCGAATGGTGAGCACCTCCGAAACGGTGTCCACCACGATGCCGATGATGACGTCGACGCTTTCTCCGGCCATTTCCACCACGATGATGCAGGTGCGTTCGGTGTATTCGATCTCCCCCATGCCGAACCGCAGCCGGAGGTCGATGACGGGGATCACCTTGCCCCGCAGGTTGACGACTCCCTTGACGTAATGGGGCGTCTGGGGGACGGCGGTGATCGGCATCATCCCGATAATTTCCTTGATTTTCAGGATGCCGATGCCGTATTCCTCCTCGGCCAGGGTGAAGGTCAGGTATTTTCCGCTTTTGGGGGCCTGTCCGGCTTGTCGGACTTCGGATTTGTCGAAAAGTCGCTCCATGGATACACCTCCTCCTCGGGTGGGCCGACGCGCCGCGGCCCGGGGAAGGCTTTTCCCGGATCGCGGGGGCGGTCGTTGGGGCGCGGACGGGCCGGCCGGTGAATTTTCATTGTGTTGGATGGTATTATATTTTAGTTTGTTTGTTCAAGATTTAGGTTCCAAAAAATGGCCAAGCGGCCGAACATGGCGTCCGGGCGAACCGATGCCGGGCCGGGCTTCGCCGGAACGATTTTTTTGGGAGCAGCGCGATGCCGGACGATGTGTGTATCCTGGTGGTTGACGATTTTTCCACCATGCGGCGGGTCATCCGCCGGATCCTGCGGGACATGGGCCTGGAAAACGTGTTGGAGGCCGACAACGGCAAGAGGGCCTGGGAACTGCTGGGCCGACAACGGATCGACATTGTAATCTGCGATTGGAACATGCCCCACATGTCGGGCCTCGATCTCGTGGAAAAAGTGCGGGCCGAGGAACGGCTGGCCGGCCTGCCGTTCCTGATGGTCACCGCCGAGGGCAAAAAAAACTTTATCGAACGGGCGACGCGAAAGGGCGTGACCGGCTATATCACAAAGCCCTTCAGCGCGGAACAGCTCGCGGGAAAACTAAAGGGCATGCTGCCCGGGCGGGTGTGATTTTCGTTCCGGCCCGACGGGCGGACGGCGACGCCGGCGCCCGGGATTCGCGACCCCTGAGGAGTGTCGGATGGCGAACGACGTAACCATTCTGGTGGTGGACGATTTTCCCATCATGCGGGGAATCATCCGCCGAATGCTGACCAAACGGTTCGGGATGAACGACATTTTCGAGGCCGACGACGGCGTGAACGCCTGGAAAATTCTGACCGAAACGTCGGTGGACCTGATCATCTGCGACTGGAACATGCCCAACATGACCGGCATCGACCTGCTCAGGAAGGTCCGCGCCGATCCCAAGCTGGGAAAGCTCCCCTTCGTCATGGTCACGGCCGAGGGCAAGAAGGAGAACGTGATCGAGGCCACCAAGGCGGGGGTGACCGGGTTCATCATCAAACCGTTTACGGCCAAGGATCTGGGCAAAAAGCTCAAGGGAATTTTCCCGGATCGCATTTCCTGAACCGTTTCCCGTCCGGCGGGACGCCGATCGGCCCTTCACATTACACGTCCACCCCGCGCGTCGGTCTCGCGGGCCGAGGGGAAGGAAAGACCATGGAAATCAACGAACGGATCGAAGAGCGGATGATACAGCCCTTCGTCAACGCGACCCTGAACGTGCTCCGCACCATGGCCTTCACCGAGGCCCACGCCAGGCCGCCCTACATGAAAAATGAAAACGTGGCCAAGGGCGACGTCACCGGGGTCATCGGGATGACCGGCGACGCCGGCGGCTCCCTTTCGGTCAGCTTTCCCGAGGCGACCATCCTGGCCATCGTTTCCAACATGTTCGCCGAAGAAATGACCGAAGTGGACGACGAAATTCGGGACGCCGTGGGCGAGATCACCAACATGATTTCCGGACAGGCGCGGCAGGAGCTGGAGGAACTCGGCACCTCCCTGGAATCGGCCATTCCCACGGTCATCTCGGGAAAAAATCACACCATCAAGCACATCACCAGCTATCCCATCGTCGCCATCACCTTTCGGCTGGACCAGGGAGAGTACTGCGCCGGGACCGAGGAATTCACCATCGAGGTTTGTCTCGAAGAGGAATGACCCGATGGACCGGCATCGTCCGGCGGGCCTTCGCCATGGGAATCGCTTCGTCCGGACGCCCGCCCGAACGCCCCTCTTTTCTCCCCGATCGGCGCGGCTTGCCGGTCCCCCCGTCCTTGGAGAACGGACGGTTTTCTTCCGGGAAAGGCGGGCTTGACACCCCCGGGCAAATCCCATAGTATCGGGCGCTTGAATTTTCGCCGGCGGAAGACCCACGCCCGGCTTGATTTCCCGCCGCCATCGAGGCGACGATCCAACAACCCGAAACGAGAACCCGAAACGAGAAACGGACACGATGGAAAAGGAGAACGCCGGCGATCTTCTGGCCCGGCGCCAGCAAAAACTGACCGAACTGCGGGAACGGGGAATCGATCCGTATCCCAACGATTTCCGGATTACCCACACCGCGGCCGAAATCCAGGCCCTCGCGGCGGAGTCGCCGGAGTCCCTTGGCGAGGACGAACCGCTTTTTTCCGCGGCCGGCCGCATGATGGCCGTCAACCGGTTCGGCAAATCGGCCTTTGTCCGTTTTCGGGACCGCACCGGCCAGTTGCAGGCCTACGTCCGCCGGGACAAGGTGGGATCCGATGCCTACGACCTGTTCAAGCAGCTGGACGTGGGCGACATCGTGGGCCTCGTCGGCGGCCTGTTCCAGACCCGCACCGGCGAGTGGACCCTGCTTGTCCACGAGTTCCGTTTGCTCTGCAAGTCGATCCGCCCTCTCCCCGAAAAATTTCACGGCATCCGAGATCCTGAAAAGCGGTACCGACGGCGGTATCTCGATGTGCTCATGAATTCCGACGTGCGCGAGATTTTTCGGCGCCGCGGCCGGATCATCCAGGCGGTTCGGGACTTTCTGCTGGAACGAGACTTCCTGGAGGTGGAAACCCCGATGATGCAGCCCATCGCCGGGGGGGCCGAGGCCGAGCCCTTCGTGACCCACCACAACGCCCTGGGAATGGACCTGTTCCTTCGAATCGCCCCGGAACTTTATCTCAAGCGGCTGGTGGTGGGCGGATTCGACCGAGTTTTCGAAATCAACCGGAACTTCCGGAACGAGGGCGTTTCCACCCAGCACAATCCCGAGTTCACCATGTTGGAGTTCTATCAGGCCTACGCCACCCACGAGGATTTGATGGACCTCACCGAAGCCATGTTCCGGGAAGTGGCCGAGCGGGTCGCCGGAAGCGCCGCCATCGTCTACCAGGAAAAGACCGTGGACCTCGGTGGACGCTGGCGGCGTCTCCGGCTCTCCGAAGCGCTGGCCGAAATCGGCGGCGTGGACCCGGCCATTCAGGGCGACAAGGAGGCCCTGCTCCGCCTGGCCGAGGAGCGGGGCGTTCGGGTGACCAAGACCGGACGGCTGGGCAAAATTCTGACCAAGCTCTTCGACGCCCTGGTGGAGCCGCATCTGGTGCAGCCGACCTTCATCACCGGTTATCCGGTGGAGGTGTCCCCGCTTTCCCGCCGCAGCGACGCCGAACCGGACGTCGCCGAACGGTTCGAGCTGTTCATCGCCGGGCGGGAGATCGCCAACGGCTTTTCCGAGCTGAACGACCCGGCCGACCAGCGGGACCGCTTTTCCCAGCAGGTGGCCGACCGGGAGGCCGGCGACCGGGAGGCGCACCAGATGGACGCCGACTACGTCGAGGCATTGGAATACGGTCTTCCGCCCACGGCCGGAGAGGGGATCGGCATCGACCGGCTGGTCATGCTGCTGACCGACGCCGCCTCCATTCGGGAGGTCATCTTGTTTCCCCATCTCAAAACCCGGAACGACTAGGGCCGGGCCCTCGATCCGCCATGGCCCTGACCCTGGAGCTGTTCATCGGCGGCCGGTATTTGCGATCCCGTCAGCCCGCCGCCTTCATCTCGCTCATCACCTTCCTGTCCGTCGCCGGCGTCACGGTCGGCGTCATGGCGCTCATCGTGGTCATCGGCGTCATGGCCGGCTTCGAGGCCGACCTCAAGGACCGGATGCTTTCCATTCTCCCCCATCTCCGGATCGTCGCCGACGGACCCATGAACGATTTCCGGTCGGTGACCGATCGGGTTTCCGCGCTGCCGGGCGTCCGTTCCGCCGGCCCCTACGTGGAAAGCCAGGTGATGTTGCGGGGAGAATTCGGCACGGGCGGGGCGCTGCTCAAGGGCGTGGACCCCGGCAAGATATCGACCGACGGCCCCCTGGCGGCGGCGCGGCAACTGGATCGTTCGGGCGCCGACGACGACCCGCCCGCCGTCGTTCTGGGGGAGGAGCTGGGGCGCGCCCTGGGCGTCGCGCCCGGAGACCCGATCTATCTCATTTCCCCCCGGGGCGCCCTCTCTCCGGTGGGACACATCCCGGCCATGCGTCGGTTTCGGGTCGCCGGTTTCTTTCGGTCGGGCATCTACGAACACGACGGCGCGCTCGCCTTCGTCGAGCTTTCCCAGGCCCAGCGCCTCCTCCGAATGGGGGATCGGGTCACCGGGGTGGAGGCCATGATGGACGACCCCGACGAGGCCCCGGAAATCTCCGGGCGGCTTTCCCGTTCGCTCCCCGCCCACTTGCGCGTCCGGGACTGGACCGAAATGAACCGGAACTTTTTCGGGGCGCTTCGTCTGGAAAAAGCGGCGATGTTCGTCATCCTCACCCTGATCGTGCTGGTGGCGGCCGCGGGCATCGCGAACTCCCTGGCCATGACCGTCATGGAAAAAACCCGGGACGTCGCCATCCTCAAGGCCATGGGCGCCACCGACCGGTCGGTTCGCCGGATATTTATGATCAAGGGGCTGGTCATCGGCGCGGCGGGCACGCTGCTGGGCGGAATTCTGGGCGTCGGTTTGTGCCTGCTGCTGAGGACCACCGAATTCCTTCGGCTTCCGGCGGACGTGTATTACCTCGCCGCCATTCCCGTTCGCCTGGAGGCCGGGAGCGTGGCGGCCATCGCCGGCGCGGCCCTGCTCATCTGTCTGCTGGCGACCCTGCTTCCGGCGCGACAGGCCGCCCGGCTCGACCCGGTGGAAGCCTTTCGCTATGAATGAGGCCGGGGCGTCCGCCCGCCAAGGCGGGCCGCTGCTTTCGGCCCGGGGCCTTTGGAAGGGCTACCGAACCGACGGGAGCCGGCTGGAGATTTTGCGGGATCTTTCCCTGGACCTCCATCCCGGCGAACGGGTGGCGGTGGTCGGCGCCTCCGGAATCGGAAAATCGACATTGCTGCACATTTTGGGCGCCCTGGAGCGGCCCGACAAGGGCCGGGTGACGGTGCGCGGCGAGCCGGTGTTCGATCTGCCGCCCGACGGGCTGGCGCGGTTCCGGAACGAAACCATCGGCTTCGTGTTTCAGTTTCATCATCTGCTGCCGGAATTCACCGCGTTGGAAAACGCCATGATGCCCCTGCTGATTCACGGCGACGGGCGGAAGGCGGCGGCGGAGACGGCGGAGGCCCTGCTGACCCGGGTGGGGCTTGCGGAGCGTCTGAAGCACCGGGTCACCGAACTTTCCGGCGGAGAACAGCAGCGGGTCGCCCTGGCCCGCGCCCTGGTTCTCCGCCCGCCGTTGTTGCTGGCGGACGAACCCACCGGCAATTTGGACAAGGGGACCAGTGAAAAGGTCCATGCGCTGCTTCGAGAGCTGAACCGGGAGCTTGGAATGACCCTGGTGGTGGTGACCCATAGCCATGAGCTGGCGGCCTATATGTCGCGTCGGGTCACCCTGTCGGACGGGCGACTGGTGGAAATGGATTGATCGACAATGCGCGGATTGAGATACGGGCTGCTCGGCCTCGTCATGCTGGGCGTGGCGGCGACGACCGCCTGGTCGTTTGAAACGGTGCAGGTGGTGGTGCTGCCCTTCGACGTCAACGCGGCCGAAGGGGAGGATTATCTGTCCCGGGAACTGCCCGAGGCCATTCGTTCCTTCCTGGAGCGGGAGGGGGCCGCCGTGGTGGACGCGGAGATTCCCCCCGGCGCCTCGTGGCGGGCGGCCACCCGTCGGGCCGGCGGCATTCGGCAGTTCGGCGTGTCCCGGGGGGCCGACCACGTGATCTGGGGCAGTCTGACCCGGCTGGGCCAAAAAATCAGCATCGACGCCCGGATGATCGCGACCCTCAGCCAGGATTCGCCGGTGGCCTTTTACGCCGAAGGACGGGGGATCGAAAATCTCTCCGCCGTCGTGCGGGATCTGGTGCGGGACATGAGCGCCCGGCTGTTCACCCGGGAGCGGGTGGCCCGAATCTCGATTCGGGGCAACCGGCGCATCGGGGCCGACGCCATCCGGGGGGTGATTCAGACCCGGCCGGGGGACGTGTTTCTGGCCCGAAGCCTCTCCGAGGACCTTCGGTCGGTCTACCAGATGGGCTTTTTCGACGACATCCGGATCGAGGCCGAAGACGGTCCCGACGGCAAGGTCGTCGCCTTCGTGGTGACGGAGAAACCGACGGTTCGCCGGGTGGAGATCACCGGCAACCGGGTCTACGACGACAAGGAACTTCGGGAAAACCTGACCATCCAAACCGGTTCCATCCTCAACGTCTTCGCGGTCCAGCGCAACGTCCAGCGCATCGAGGCCCTCTACCGGGACAAGAACTACCACAACGTGGAGGTGGCCTACGAGGCGACGCCCCTGGACAACAACCAGGCCGACGTCTCCTTCGTGATTTCCGAAGGGGGCAAGGTCCGCATCCGCAATATCCGGTTCGTGGGGAACCGCGCGTACGACGACGACGCCCTGAGGGGTTTGATGAAGACCTCCGAGCGGGGCTTCTGGTCCTGGATCACCTCTTCGGGAGATTTGAACCGGGACGACCTCAACCAGGACGTCGCCCGGCTGACCGCCTTTTACCACAACAACGGATACATCGAGGCCCGGGTGGGGGAGCCGGCGATCGAATACGAGGAAAACTGGATCAACGTCACCATCCGGATCGACGAAGGCGCCCGATATCGGGTGGGGAACGTGGACGTCGTGGGCGACCTGATCCGGCCCGAGGCGGAACTGCTGGCCCCCCTCGCCATTCCCCAGACCGAATTTTACAGCCGGGAGGTGGTCCGAAACGACGTTCTGACCCTCACCGACCTCTATTCCGACGAGGGGTACGCCTACGTGAACATCGCCCCCGCCATCAACCGGCGGGAAACCGAACGGGTGGTGGACCTGTCGTTCCGAATCGATCGGGGCCGGAAGGTCTTTTTCGAGCGCATCCAGATATCGGGCAACACCAAAACCCGGGACAAGGTCATCCGGCGGGAGCTTCGGGTGGTGGAGGGCGGCCTTTACAGCGGCCGGGACATCCAGCGCGGTCTTCGGAACCTTCGCCGGCTGGACTTTTTCGAGGACATCAAGGTCGATACCCGGCCGGGAAGCGCGGAAGACCGGATGCTGCTGGACCTCGAAGTGACCGAAAAACCCACCGGCACCTTCAGCTTCGGCGGCGGATTCAGCAGCACGGAGGGGGTGTTCGGCATGGCCTCCATCTCCCAGCGCAATCTTTTCGGGCTGGGGCAGATTCTTCGGCTGCGGGCCGAGGTGGGCGGGGTCACCACCCGCTTCACCCTCAGCTTCACCGAACCTTGGCTGTTCGACATTCCGCTTTCCGCCGGTTTCGACATCTACAACTGGGAGCGGGACTACGACACCTACGACAAGGACAGCGCCGGCGGCGCGGTGCGCTTCGGCTACCCGGTCTTCGACTTCACCCGGGCCTTTCTGAGCTACCGATACGACCTCAGCGAGGTCACCGACGTGGACGCGGACGCCGCCCGGGAAATCCGGGAGCTGGAGGGCGAGCTGGCCACCAGCAGCCTCACCGCCTCCCTGCGGTACGATTCCCGGGATCGGGCCTTCAACCCCACCGAGGGCGGGACCCACAGCCTCAGCGTGGAGTACGCCGGTCTGGGCGGCGACATCGCCTTTACCAAGGTGCTGGCCGAAACCGGCCAATATTTTCCGCTGTTTTGGGACACCGTGGGCTTTCTCCGCGCCGAGGGCGGCTGGGTGACCGAGAACAGCGGCGGCATTCTGCCCGACTACGAGAAATTTTATCTGGGGGGCATCAACTCTCTCCGGGGCTTCGATTGGCGCGACGTCAGTCTGGAGGACGAGGAGGGCGCGGAAATCGGCGGGTTCAAATACGTTCAGCTCAACGCCGAATTCATTTTTCCGCTCATCAAGGACGCCGGACTGGTGGGCTTGTTGTTCTACGACACCGGCAACGTGTTCGACGACGACGAAGAGATCAAGTTCGACCAGCTTCGGGAAAGCGCCGGCTTCGGTTTCCGCTGGTATTCTCCCATGGGGCCGATTCGGATCGAATACGGCTTCATCCTCGACCGGGAGGAAGACGAGGAATCCGGACGCTGGGAATTTTCCATGGGCAGTTCCTTCTAAGGCGAATTGCACGAATTTTCATACCGGGAATTTGGGGCTTCGGTATCGGTATTTTTGCAAGCCGTCTAATTCGGACCTTCCCGATTTTCATTCAAAAACCCAACCGTGCATCGGTGGTCGGTTGTCCGTTGCCAGTGGCCGGAGGAACTGTTCGCCGACCACCGACAACTGGCCACTATTCACCGACAAAGGAGGCCATGTGAACAGCGTTAAACTTCGCACCGTACTCGTCGCCGCGCCCCTGGCGGCGCTGCTGCTTCTGAGTCTGGCCGGGACCGCCGCCGCCCAGAACAAAATCGGCGTGATCGACTTCCAGCGGGTGCTTCGGGAGTCCGTCGGCGGCAAGGCGGCCAAGGCGGAAATTGAACAACAGGGCGAATCGGTCGAGGCAAGCCTGAAAAAGGAGCGCGACGACCTGGAGCGATTGAAGACCAAGCTGGAGGCCGAGGCCCGGGTCATGAGCGCCGACCGTCGGGACAAGGAGGAGCGGGAATTTCGGATCAAGGTCAACGATTTCAAGTCGCTTCAGCAAAAGCGCGCCCGGGAGTTCAAACAGTTCGAAGGTCAAGTGATCGAGCGGGTCCAGAAGGAGGTCTTCGCGCTGGTGGAGCAGATCGGGGAAAAGAACGGATTCACCCTGATCGTGGAGAAGGGGCTGATCCTGTACAACGACGATTCCATCGACGTGACCGATCAGCTCATCACCCTCTACAACGCCCAAAAGCGGTAGCGAAATGGAACGGCGCCTGTCCGAACTCGCTCGGGCGGTCGGGGGACGCGTCCAGGGAGACGGGTCCGTTTCGCTTCGGGGGGCCGCCCCGTTCGAGACCGCCGGCCCGGACCAGATCACCCTGGCCGGCGGAAAAGCCTACCTGAAGCGGATTGACGATTGCCGGGCCGGGGCGTTCATCGTGCCCCGGGGCGTGGAACTTCCCGGTCGCAATCTGTTGACGGCGGAAAATCCCTATGCCGCCTTCGCCCGGATTCTGGGCCTGTTTCATCCCCGGACGCCCGTGACGGATCGGATCAGCGCCCGGGCCGAAATCGGCGCGGATTTCCGGTGCGGCCGTCCGGTGGACGTCTCCCCCTTCGTGACCATCGGAGACGGGGTGCGCCTGGGGGAACGGGTGCGGCTTCACCCCGGCGTGGTGCTGGAGGACGGCGTGACCGTGGGGGACGACACCGAGCTGTTCGGCCATGTGGTGGTCCGTTGGGGCTGCCGGATCGGGAGCCGGGTCATCGTCCACCCGGGCACGGTGATCGGGTCCGACGGCTTCGGCTTCGCGCCGGACGGCGAGGTTTACGTCAAGATTCCCCATACCGGCCGGGTGGAGATCGACGATGACGTGGAAATTGGTGCCCTGAACGCCATCGACCGGGCCACCTTCGGGCGGACCTGGATTCGGCGGGGCGTGAAAACCGACAACCTGGTTCACGTGGCGCACAACGTGACGGTGGGCGAAAACAGCGTGCTGGTGGCCCAGGTGGGCGTTTCCGGAAGCACCACCATCGGTCGCCATGCCGTGGTTGCCGGTCAAGCGGGGATTTCGGGGCACCTGACCATCGGCGACAACGTCACCATCGGCCCCCAGTCGGGCGTGGCCCAGTCGGTGGAAGACGGACAAGTGGTTTCCGGCTCGCCGGAAATGCCCCATAAACAATGGCTCCGGGTGCGGCGAACCCTGCCCCGGCTTCCCGAAATGAAGCGGCAACTGGCCGATCTGGATCGGCGGCTGCGCGCCATCGAGGAATCATGAGCGACTCTCTTTCTCCCCAGACCATTCTGGACTATCTGCCCCACCGGTATCCTTTTCTTCTGGTGGACCGGGTGTTGGAAATCGAGACCGGAAAGCGGCTGGTGGCCCTCAAAAACGTCACCTTCAACGAGCCGTTTTTCGCCGGCCACTTTCCCGGCCATCCGGTGATGCCGGGCGTGCTGATCATCGAGGCGCTGGCCCAGGCGGGCGGGCTGCTGGTGCTGGACGCCCGGCCGCCGGAGCGGCGGGGGGCGCCGATTTTTTTCATGGGAATGGACCGGGTTCGATTCCGAAAGCCGGTTCGGCCGGGGGATCAGCTTCGGCTGGAGGTGGAAATGATCAAGAGTCGCGGGCAAGTGGTGAAAATGGGCGGAGCGGCCTACGTGGAAGCGGACAAGGTGGCCGAAGCCCAGGTCATGGCCACCTTCGGGGAGGCGTCGTGATTCATCCCACCGCCATCGTCGATCCGGGCGCGGAATTGGGGGAGCGGGTCTCCATTGGGCCCTATTCGGTCATCGGGAATCACGTCCGAATCGGCGACGGGGCGCGCATCGGCCCCCACGTCGCCATCGATCCCTTTGTGGAAATCGGTTCGGGCTGCGAAATTTTCCAGTTCGCCGCCATCGGCGCGCCCCCCCAGGCCATCAAATTCGGCGGGGAGGAGACCTGGGTCCGCATCGGCCGAAATTCGGTCATTCGCGAGTTCGTCACCATTCACCGGGGCACCGAATTCGGCGGCGGGCTGACCGAGGTGGGCGAGGAAAACTTCCTCATGGCCTACTGCCACATCGCCCACGACTGCCGCCTGGGCCGACAGGTGATCATGGCCAACAACGCCACGCTGGCGGGCCACATCACCATTGGCGATTACGTCACCGTGGGCGGGCTGGTGGCCGTTCACCAGTTCGTCCGGGTGGGGGATTACGCTTACGTGGGGGGCAAGTCGGCCGTGGTCAAGGACATTCCGCCCTACGTCATCGCCGCCGGAGACCGGGCCAGGCTCCACGGTCTCAACACCGTGGGGCTCAAACGCCGAGGCATGAGCGACCAGACCCTTTCCGCGCTGAAGAAGACCTACCGGATCATCTTTCGGGTGGGGCTGACCCTCAACGAGGCCCTTCAGCGGGTTCGGGCCGAAGTGGAACCCACGCCGGAGGTGACCGGCTTCGTGGATTTCATCCAGGGCTCCACCCGAGGGATCACCCGCTAACCGATGGCCGACGCGAATGCGGGGCCGAATTCGGAGGCGTCTCCCGGTCCCATCGGCTTGATCGCCGGGGGCGGACAGTTTCCCCTGCTTTTCGCCGAACGGGCCCGGGAACGGGGATACACGGTGGTCGCGGCGGCCTACCTGGGAGAGGCCGAGCGCTCCCTTTCCGATCGGGTGGACGCGGTGGAATGGCTCCACCTGGGGCAGGTGCGCCGGCTGATTCGTTACTTCAAAAAGAACGGCGTGTCCCAGGCGGTGATGATGGGCTCCATCCGGAAGACCCGGATATTCACCGACGTGCGTCCGGACACGAAGGCCATCGCCATTCTGGCCAAAATGCGCCACACCCACGACGACGGGGTTCTCCGGGCCTTCGCCGACGCCCTGGACG
>CAYFVR010000074.1:0-11628 GCA_964346545.1 uncultured Desulfobacterales bacterium
AGCAGGTTCACCAGGAAGGTGGGCGTTCCGGTTTCGAACCAGTAGTTTTTGAATTCCATCTCGTCCAGCGCTTTGAGCACCGAAAATGGATTGTAAACGCGCACGTCTTTTTTGGAAAAACGATATCCGTTGTACTGAACTCGCAGCCGTTCGATCACGGCTTCCCGGCTTTCTCCCCGTTGATCCGCGAGAGCTTCGATATGCCTCGCGAAATCGGTTTCCAGCTCTTGCTGGGTGTAGCCGAGCATATCCGCGCATCGCCGATGCATGGTGAGATCGGTCAGGTTGTTCAGTTCGGAAAAAATGGACACCCGGCTGAATTTGGAAACGCCGGTGATGAAGATCAATCGCAACACGGGCTCGACGTCCCCGCCTTTCAAGACGCCCAGGAAATGTTTGAGGATGTCCCGGTTGGCCTTGGCGGTGTTCAGCGCTTCCTCGCCTTTTCCCAGAAAGTCGATGAGCGGCTTGTCGTATTCGTCGATCAGGACGACCACGAGCATTCCGGTTTTCTTGTGCAAATCGAGAATCAATTCCCGAAATTGATCTTTCAGCAAAGATTTTTTCAGCTCGATTCCGTGGATTTCCGCGTTCTCCCGCAGATGCTCTTGGAGGCTGGTTTTCAAGTTTTCCGGAGAATCGTGGGTGAGCTGGTTGAAATCCAGCAAAATCACCGGTTGTTCCTTCCAGCCCCAGTCGGCGTTTTCCGCGATCCACAACCCTTCGAAGAGTTCCCGCTTTCCCTCGAACAGACATTTCAAGGTGGAGACGGTCAGGGATTTCCCGAACCGGCGGGGGCGGGCAAGGAAATAGGGTTGGCCCCGGTCCACCATTTCGAAAATGTGCCGGGTTTTGTCCACGTAGAGGTCGTTTTTTTCCCGGATGCTTTCGAAGGAAGATTTGCCGATGGGGAGGGTGGGCAGGCGGTTCATGGCGGTGGCCTTTCCGCTTGGATGGAAGGATTTGGCGTTTGTTTGCGATTCTTCCCCAGTTTACTCTGGTAGGCTGCAAATTTCCAGCCGTTACAGCGGTTCCGGTTCTGCCGAATCTGCCGCCGCCATCCAGTTATTTCGCCGATACGGCATGGCGTCCAGCAATGGCGGGAGTTGGCGGCCGTTGCCGAGTTTTTTTCTTGTGGTTGTGGTGGCGAGTGGCCATGTCAAATGGACGGCGGTTTGCAGAAATCGGACTTGGCAAAAAAACGCCCGAAAACCGTGTCACCGGCTTCGGGCGTTTCAAGAAACGGAGAAAGCGTTTTTGCTTACCAGCTCTTCTCTTTCTTCCCATCCATAAACGCTTGCAAATCGGCCATTTCCTCCTCCGCCCCCAGCTTCTTCAAAATGTCGAGCTGTTCCTGGGCTTTGTCCATCTGGCCCATCTGGACGTAGGCTTCGCCGAGGTATTCGTGGGCGGCGGCCAGTTCGGCGTCCAGCTCGATGGCCTTGTTGTAGGTGCGGACCGCCTTTTCGAACATGCCCTGCTTGCGGTAGGCGTAGCCGAGGTTGCTGTAGGCTTCCGCGTAGTCGGGATCGGCCTGGACGGCCTTCTCGAACTGTTCCGCGGATTCCGCCCAGTTTTCCGCCTCCCGGTATTCCAGCCCCTTCTCGAAATAGTCGTTGGCGGTCATGCGTTTTTCGTCTCCGCCCGAGGGCGTGGGTTCGGTGCCGGCGGACCAGGCGGGGCCGGCGAGGAGGAGTCCGGCGGCGAACAGGGATATGAAGATGATGGCAAAATTCCGGCGATTCATGGCGCCTCCTTGGTTGGGGTGTCCAAAATTTCGTCCGGTCCCATGATAAGAACCCAACCGAAAAAAGAAACCCCTACCAGCGCACCGGGGCCCGAACCCGCTGGCCCGCCTTGTTTCGAAACAGCACAAAGCCCTGGTCCCGGCCGAAGCGGTACAGGTCGCGGGTGATTTCCACGTCGGCCCGGCAGTAGTCGATGATCTCGCGGAGCCGTCCTTCCTTCCACCAGCGCAGGGCCTGGAGGCCGTCGGCGGTTTTTTTCGCGCCCAGGGTTTCCCCGGCGAGATGGTCCAGGGAAAGCCGGAATCCCAACTGGTTTTTCACCTTTTCCAGCAGGTCCAGGGTGGGCAGGGCTTTGAAATCAAACCGGCTGTGACCGCCCAGGACCGCGTAGTCGAACTTTTTGATGTTGAAGCCGATGACCAGCTCCAGTTCCCGCAGTTTTTCCACCAGGGCGTCCATCTGATCCTGAAGGTATTCGATGTAGCGGTCTTCCCCCGCGTCGTAGACCACCACGCAACTGATTCCCATTCGGTTCGCCCGGTGCCAGCCGCCCACCTCCGCCGCGGAGCGCCGGGTTTCCAGGTCCAGCACGCCGTAGCGAATCCCGTTCCCTTCGATGGGGGAACGCGGTTTGGGATGGTAGCCCGGTTCCGGTTCTCCCGTTTCCGGCGTGTTCCGTAGGGATTCGTCCCCCGGCGGAACGATCCCGCTCCCGGTGCTCCTGTTGTCCGATGCTCCGCTTGGAACGGAAATTCCCAAAGAAGGTTTGGGAAGAATGGTTTTTTCGGGAATGGGTTTCTCCTCCCGTTGATTGGGATTTCCGGCCGAACTTTTCCAGGCCGATCCCACCGGCCGAAAGCGGCCCGACAGCCGAGGCGGTCCCGGCCGAGCGGGCATCTTGGGTTCATTTTTCTGAGGCGGTGCTGTTTCGGAGAATCCCCGTCTCTCTTCCCGAGCGGGCGCGGGTTCGGACGGCTCGGGGATCTCCGCCCTCCCCTTTCGGAAAGCGCCCACGGGCAACGCCGGTTGGATTTCCGCAGGTTCGCCTTCCGGCGGCGGGGTTTCCCGAAGGGTCTCCAGCAGCGTTTTCGAGGCCGCCTTGTCGATGGGCCGGTTGCCGGAGCCGCACTTGGGGGAGTGGACGCAGGAGGGGCAGCCGGTCTCGCAGGGGCAGTCGGCGATGGCGCGGAGGGTGGTTTCCAGCAGCGCCTCCGCCTTGCCGAAGGCCAGCCGGGTGAGGCCCGCGCCCCCGGGAACGCCGTCGTAGATAAACACCGCCGGTCCCCCGATCTGGGGATGAAACGGGGTGGAAATTCCGCCCAGGTCGTTTCGGTCGGCCATGATCAGCAGCGGCAGGATGCCGATGGCGGCGTGCTCCATGGCGTGGATGGCGCCCATGAAATGCAGCTCCCGATCCGTCAACGCCTGGAACACCGGCGGCGGAACGTGGAACCAGAGGCCCTCGGTTTCGAAGACCTGGGGCGGCAAATCCAGCGGAAAGACGTTGATTTTCCGCCGGCCGTGAAGCTGCACCGTCTCGTAGCCGGTCACCTGATCGGTCACCCGCAGGCGGCCGAAGCCGATGGGCGCGCCCCAGGCGGTTCCCCGGGCCAGCGGTTCCAGAATGGCGGTCTCCTTCACGGCCCGGACGCGGGTGTAATGGTTCACCTTGGCCGGGGCCACCCGGACGGTCCGGGCGCCCAGGTCCAGGTGGCGGACGAGATAGGTCCGGCCGTTGTGCAGGTACACCGCGCCGGGATGGGTCTCCCGAAAGGCGCGAAAGGCGTCCACCTCGCCGCACCGCTCTCCGTTTTCGCCGACGATGGTGAAGCGGTCGCCGGTCCCGCGCAAATCCACGTCCCGCTGGGGCGCCTTCCGGCGGCTGTACAGCGTCCCGCCGTCCGCGCTTCGCAGCAGGTTCCCTTCGGATTCCAGCGTCTCCACCGCCCGCCGGGCCGCTTTGGATTGGAGAATCGGTTCCGAGGATTCCAGCGGAACCTCGGCGGCGGCGCAGATCAGGTGCTTTTCGAGAATTTGTGGATTTTCCGGGTTCACCACCGTGTCCTCGGGCGGGCGGCGCAGCAGCTCTTCGGGATGGCGGACGAAATACTGGTCCAGGGCGTCCTCCCCGGCCACCAGAATCACGGCGGAATCCCGGCCGGCGCGTCCCACCCGGCCCGCCCGCTGCCAGGTGGCGGCGGCGGTGCCGGGATAGCCCACCAGCAGGCAGAGGTCCAGGTCTCCGATGTCGATGCCCAGCTCCAGCGCGCTGGTGGAGATCACCGCCAGCAGGTCGCCGCCGGCGAGTCGCGCCTCGATTTCCCGCCGTTCCTCCGGCAGAAACCCGGCGCGGTAGGCGGCGATGCGGCCCGCGTAGGGTCCGGAGCGGCGGCCGGCCCACATGGCGATCAGCTCGGTGAGCCGTCGGGACTGGGCGTAGACGATGGTGCGCAGTCCCCGATGAAGCGCGGCTTTCAGCAGCAGAATCGCGGCCTGGGCGGGACCGGTGGAGGGTTCAATCAAGACCAGATGTTTGCGCCCCCGAGGCGCGCCGGTTCGGTCCACCCGGTCCACGGGAAGTCCGGTCAACTGGGCCGCCAAGGCGTCGGGATTCCCCACCGTGGCGGAGCTGAACACGAAGACCGGATTGCTGCCGTAATAGCGGCACAGCCGGATCAGCCTTCGGAACACCTGGGCCATGTGGGCCCCCATGACGCCCCGGTAGGTGTGGACTTCGTCCACCACCACGAAGGCCAGATTCCGGAAAAATTCCGTCCAGGAACCGTGGTAGGGCAGCAGGGCCAGATGGAGCATGTCCGGATTGGTGAACAGGACGTTGGGCGGCTTGCGGCGGATTTTCCGTCGCTCGGCGTCCGGGGTGTCTCCGTCGTAGATGGCGGCCGCGGCGGGAATGGCCGGGGCCGCGGCGGCCAGCTCCCGGAAACTCCGGAGCTGATCCTGGGCCAGTGCCTTGAGCGGGAAGAGGTAAAGCGCCCGGGCGGAAGGCGTTTCCAGAATCCGCTCCAGCACCGGCAGGTTGTACACCAGGGTTTTTCCGCTGGCCGTGGGCGTCGCCACCACCACGTTGCGTCCCTTCCGGACCCGGTCCACCGCCTCGGCTTGGTGGCGGTACAGCGCCTCGATGCCCCGGTCCCGAAGCCGGGCGGAAATGGCGTCCGGCCAGGGCTGTTCCGGCTCGGCCGTTTCCGCCGGGGATTCCGGAAGCAGGGCGTGGTGGGCGATCTGTCCGGAAAACCGGGGGGCCTGGATGAGCGCTTCGATGTATTCGTTGACGTCGGTGGAAAGGGGCATGAAATCCGTTTGGGAAGGTGTTTCCGAAAAGCGGGAGAATAGCAGATTCCCAAGAGCGGGGGAAGGATTTCAAGGGCGGGCGCGGGACCGGCCGTTCGACGGAGCTACGTGGAAGGGAAAAAATCGGAATCCAGAAGCTCTTCCAAGTTGTAGGGACATTCGGCGGGAAATGTTTCAGGGGGCAGTCCGGTCTCGTCGGCCGCGAGGTCCACCGCATCGGGATACGCGTCGGATACCGCGGCGGGCAAAAAGGATCGAAGCCCCGGAGATTTTTTCAGCCGGCGTTGAATTCGTTTGCGTTGTTCCAGGATGGTGCTTCGCCAGCTTTCTCCCTTGAATTCCCGCCATCGATCCGAGAGCGTCCGGTATTGAAATTGCCATTTCAGCAGATGGGCCAGCAGGATCAGCAGGCGGCTCTCCAGTTCGTTGCGCTCGCTTCGGCCCATGTCTTCCAACTCCTCCACCAGGTGGTCGATATCCAGCTCCGAGAATTTCCCTTCGCGCAGGAGTTCGGCGTTTTTCTTCGCCCATTGGGCGTAGTTTCGATCATACAGCGTTTGTAAATTTTCCATTTTTTCGACTCCCCTTGAAAACATTCCCTACCATTCATAGGGGAAAAACGTAAAATTTTCAAGAAATGGAAATGGCGGTCGTTCCCCGCCCGGGCGAAAGAAACAGAACGGGCGCGGGAGAAATCCCCCGCGCCCGGTTTCGTTACCTGCTTGTAACCATGGATCGGCTTAATGCCCATGCCGTTCAATTGGGTGTTCCAAATGAACGACGGAGCCTGATTCGGCAAGGGCGTATGCGATACGCCCCTACAGAATTTTGCCGAACTACAGCTTGCTCACCTCCACGAAGTGCTCCTGGTAGGCGATGGCGCCGCCGGCCTTGTCCCATTTTTCCAGCCCGCCCTTCATGAACTTCTGGTCGGCCAGGCCGCGGCCGAAGGCGCGGCTTTCCACCGGCAGGGTGTGGCCGAAGCCGTGGACCACGAACACCGCCTCGGGGTGGATGAACTCGGTCACCTTGGCCTTGATGGTCTCGGAGTAGCCGTTCTGGGAAACCCGCACCGTTTCGCCGTCCGCGATCTTGAGCCGGGCGGCCGCGTCCTTGTTGATCCAGAGGACATTTTCCGGCATCTGCTCGGAGAGCATCGGGTTGTTGACCGTGTTGCCCTGGGTGTGCAGGGCGCAGCGGCCAAAGGTGAGGCGGAACTGGCCCTCGGGCGGCCGTTCAATGGATTCGTAGGGCAGCAGAGAGGGCAGCCCCACGTTTTCCAGCTTTTCGGAAATGACCTCCAGCTTGCCGGAGGGCGTCTTGAACTTCAGCTCCTCCATGGGGATGTAGCGGGGACCGTCGCTCAGGGCCACCTTGCCGCTGTCGGCGAAGTCTTCGATGGTCACCCCGGTGCCCTCCAGCTGGAAATTCCAAATGTCCTCCACCGTTTCGAAGGCCAGATCGTCCAGCCCCAGACGCTTGGCCAGACCGGCCCAGATTTCCCAGTCCGATTTGGAGTCGTAGCGCGGCTCCACCGCCCGCTGACGCACGAAAAAGAAGGGGGACAGGCTGTTTTTGCTGGCGATGATGCTTTCCCGCTCCAGGTAGGTGGACATCGGCAGCACCACGTCCGAATACCAGGCCGTGTCGGACCAGCTGAAGGTGATGGACAGCATAAAATCCAGCTTGTCGAACATTTGCTTCAGCCGATCCGGGTCCGGAAAGCCCATCAGCGGGTTGTGTCGATAGCAAAGGTAGGCCTTGACCGGGTAGGGGTCCTCGGTTTCCATGGCCTTGTACATCAGGTGGGTCAGTCCCGGCCCGGCCTCCAGGTGGGGATAGAGCCATCCCGCCCCGTCGGCCCGCTTTTCCTCGGGTTTGGGGTAGAGGTCCTGCATGGACTTGAGCCCCTTGCGGCCCACGTCGCCGGGCTTGCTCACCAGCGGCAGGCCGCCCTTGGCCCCGATGGAGCCGAGCAGGGCGTTGATCAGGTAAATGGTGCGGCAGATGTAGAAGGAATGGCTGTACCGCGCCGCCATCCAGCCCGGATGCCAGAGCACGGCGGGGGCGGCCTCGGCCAGCTGCCGCACGAAGGCGCGAATGCGGTCGGCGGGGACGCCGGTCTCGATCTCGGCCCATTCCGGCGTGTAGTCGGCCACGAAACTTTCCAGCTTGTCCAGATCCTTGATGTGCAGCCGGGCGTATTCCTTGTCGTACATCTTCTGGTAAATTAGTTCGTGGATCACCGACAGGTTGAAGGCGTAGTCCGAACCCGGCCGGATCAGGAAGAAATTGTCCGCCTTGGAGGCCGACACGTTGGAGCGGATGTCGATGACCGTCAGCTTGCAGCCCTTTTCCATGGCGTCCATGAGGCTGTTGACCTCTTGGACGTTGATGGCTTCCAAAATGTTCCGGAACTGAAGGACCACGTGCCGGCTGTTTTTCAAATCGTAGCCCACGCCCTTCCGGCCCATGCCCATGACGGAGAGGGCGGCGTGCTGCACGTTTCGGGCGCAGGAGGTGTCGTGGTTGACGTAGTTGGGGGAACCCAGTCCCTTGAGAAAAGCCCGGTGGATGTCCCGGAAGGGGCCGCCCCGGTCGGACAGCGCCACGGTTCGGGGACCGCCGTGGTCTTCCATGGCTTTTTTGATTTTTTCGGCGGTATAGTCCAGCGCCTCGTCCCAGGTGGCCTTGCGCCACTTGCCCTCGCCCCGCTCGCCGTCCCGGATCAGCGGGGTCTGGGGCCGTTCCCGGTCTTTCAGCAGGGCCGGGCCGGCGGCGCCCCGGGGGCAGACGGCGCCTTTCATGGCGGGAAAATGTTTGCTTCCCTGAAGAAATTTTACGTCGCCGTTTTCCACCTCCACTTGAATGGGGCAGCGGACGGTACACATACCGCAAATGCTATAAACGGTCTTGGCGGCCATTTTGGTTTCATTCCTCCGGTTGTAATGGATAATTGAAAATGGACAATGGACAATGAACCGTTGGCAATCAAAGACTACCGCGTCCATCGATTGGCAATGGAATCTCGGGAACGGACAATGAAGCGTCGGCAAAGAAAGACCTCTGCGTCCATTATCCATTGCCCATTGTCAATTGCCAATTATCCATTGTCCATTTCGTTTTAAACGCCGAATGCGCAGTCGGGATAGACGCAGGTTTCGCAGTTTTTGCAAAACGCGCCGTGGCCCAGCCGGGCCAGGTCGGCCCGTCGCACGTCCAGCCCGGCCAGCAGCCGGGGCAGCAGCAGGTCGAAGCTGGTGGTGGGGTGGAACAGCCCGCAGGCCGGCACGCCGATCACCGGGATCTCGTCGATCCGGGCCAGCAGGGTCATGGCGCCGGGCAGGACCGCCGCGCCGTAGCGCAGGTCCACGCAGCCGGCGTCCAGCAGGCCCAGCCGGGTCACGTCGTCCGGGTCCACGGAAAGCCCCGCCGTGGTCACCAGCAAATCCGCGCCGCCCGAGCGCAACGTCTGAATGCCTTCCGCGATGGCCTTGCGTTCGTCGGGGACGATGCAGGACGCCACCACCCGGCAGTCGAACGTGGCGGCCTTCTCTCGGACGATGGGCACGAACCGGTCCTCCACCAGCCCCCGGAACACCTCGGTGCCGGTGACCAGCACCCCGATGTTGGCGCTTCGCATCTCCCGGACGGCGAACAGCGGCCCGTTTTCCAGCACGGCCATGGCGGTCTGGAAATCGCCCTCGGCCAGGTAGAGCGGTAGGGCCCGGGTTCCGGCCAACGGCTCCCCGGCCTTGACCACCGTGAAGGATTTCCGGGAGGCGCACATGACGCCCGGGGCCAGGTTGAAGGCGGTGAGCCGGTCCACGTCCGCGGTGAACAGGCCGTCCCGGTCGGCCCGCAGGGTCACCTTGCCCTCCCGGGGCGGATCTTTGAATTGGAGCCCCTCGCCGGCCATGCCCTGGGCGAAGGCCCGGGCGGCGGTGTTTTCGTGGATCCAGCCGGGCCGGTCGTCTTCGCCCTCCGCCACGTAGACCCGGTTGCGGCCCATCTTTTGCAGGCGGCACACGTCGCCGGCGGCGATGGTCTGTCCGTGGACCACGGCGGGCCCCTTGGACGCGCCCGGGACGATTTCGGTCATGTCGTGGAGGGCGCGGCGTCCCACCGCCTCGGAAACCGGCACCACGTTCAGGCCGGGGCCGTCGGCGCCGGTTCGATCCGTTTCCGCCTCCCCGGCATAGGGCGCGTGGCCCTGGCAACCCCGGCAAATGCCGCCGTGGGCAACGGGGAAGGCTTCCTTGCAGACCGGGCAGGTGGCGATTTCCCCCTTGCTGGCCTTGACCAGGAGGGAAGGGGAGACCTGGACGGTTTCGATTTTGAACACGCCGGTTCCGGCGGCCCGAATTTCGCCGATCAGCCGGTCGAAATCCTGCTCCTTTTTGGGCTTGACCTTGTAGAACCAGTCGTAAAACTCCGGCCATTTCGCCAGCGGCGCGGGGTCGATGGCCACCCGGACGCCGCCGCCCTCGAACTTGTCGAAGAGCGTCACGGCGTAGCGGCCCATGTCCACGATCTTCATCCAGCCGTTGCCGATGGTGCAGGGGGTCAGCATCTGCACCACGTCGGGCAGGCAGCTTTTGGTCTCGCAGACCGCGTCGAACAAAATGCCCTGGGGCAGCCGCTCCATGGCGGCGGACACCATGGGGCCGCCGACCACCAGGCCGGGCGCCACGTGGCCGTGAAAGGCCTTGACCTGCCGAAGATAGGCGTCAAACGTGTAGGGGGTTCCCGCCGCGTCGCGGCACCAGGTTTCCTCCGGAGTTGGGGTCGGACAAATGGGAGTGATCGTCATGTGAATCAAACTTCCTTATGGCGAATCCCCGACGGCGAACATTCCGCCGGGGCGTGGGTTTCTCAAGCTACGATCGGGTCCGGGCGCTTTTGTCGAAGGATTGGACCCGGTTGGAAAGGAGCTTCGCGCAGGTGGGACAATAGCGATGCTCCTCCTTCACGTGGACGTGGGGATCGGTGCGCCGTTCGATGTAATCCAGAAATTTGGGCGTGGCGAAGCGCTTGCCGCAGCCCTCGCAGGTGCGCAGGGGGTGTTTGCCGATCGTCTCGTCGCGGATGAAAATGGTCCGAACGCCTTCCTCGTCGTTCATCTGGATGGCGTTGGTGGGGCAAATGTTGGCGCAGGTGCCGCAGCCGATGCAGCGGCCCGGCACGGGCGTCACGTATTTGGTTCCGTCCCGGCTTTCCATTTGCAGCGCCTCGGCCCCGACGATCTCCTTGCAGACGCGGATGCACAACCGACAGCGGATACAGCCGTCGGGCGGCGGCCCCAGGCCGACGCCGTATTCGTCGGCCATCATTCGCAGCGTCCGGGATTCCGGGGCCATCTGGAGCAGCGTTCGGAACGCTCGCGCCCGGGCCTGGTCCACCTTCTCCCCGGTGGTGCGCACCTCCAGCCCGTCCCGAACTTTCAGAATGCAGGACAGCATGGTGTTGCGGCGGGCCTGGGCGCCGGTGATTTCCACCGCGCACAGGCGGCAGGAGCCGGAAGGTTTTAGCGCCGGGTGATAGCAAAGGGTCGGAATGCGAATTCCGAGGGAACGGGCCGCCTGAAGCACGGTGGCGCCTTCCGGGACTCGGGTTTTTTGGCCGTCGATGGTGACTTGGAGGTCGCTCATAGCCTGATATATTCCCGCCTTCCGTCAATCCAGACCGGCGTCCTGCAGGTCGGAGATGTATTCCTGAAGATAATGGATCTCGGCGGTGAGGGCGCCCACCTGCCGGCGTACCAGATCGCCCAGGGTCAACATGCCCACCAGCTCTTGGCCCTGGACGACCGGCAGGTGGCGGATGCCGGCCTGAATCATCACCGCCATGGCGTCGGAGACCGGATCGTCGGCGCCCGCCACGATGAGCCGGGCGGTCATGGCTTCCCGCACCTGGATGTCCTCGAAGGCGCGATCTCGGCTCCGAAGGTGGCAACGCAGCACGTCGCGCTCCGCCAGAATGCCCGCGGGCCGTTCCGCGTCGGTCACGATGAGGGCCGAAACCCCCGTCCGATCCATTTCGCCGATGGCGGTTTCCAGGTCGGCGTCGGCGCCGATGGTGAAAATCCGGTTTCGGTTTTCGCTGTCGAGAAGTTCCTCAACCCGCATGGTCGTCGCTTTCCGTGGATGAAAAAGGATTCAAAAAAAAGTCGGAGAACCCGGAAGAAAGAATCCGGGAGCCGGAAGGAGAGAATTCGGAATTTGGCAAACCGGGGAGGTTTTTTCCCGAGATCCGATGTCGAAATTGAACCTCCGGGGGCGTATGCGATACGCCCCTGCAACTTTCCGGAAAATCAACCGAATTGCGCCGAATTTCGGCTTCCGACTCCCGACTTCCACGTTCTCAGTCCTCCAGCGCCCGAAGGCAGTCCTGGGGGAATCGGTGGGTGCCCTTGTTTTCCAGGCTGACCTCCACCAGGGCGTCGGGGTCGTTGACCGAGGTGTCCGGATCGACCACGATGCCGTGCCGTCCGATGTACTCGTTCATGTAGTCCTGCCAGCTCTCGTCCGACGAGGGCTGGAACACTTCCACGCGCTGTCCTCTGCGG
>CAYFVR010000074.1:11728-18903 GCA_964346545.1 uncultured Desulfobacterales bacterium
GGCGGTCTTCTTGCGCAGGCAGGCGTCGCAGACGATGCGGTCGTCCACCATCTGGCCCACCGGCCGAACCCGTCGCCGTATATACTCCAGATACCGCCGCGGGCCCATCTCCACGCCGCACTCCTCGCAGTGCTCCAGCGGCTTGCGGTTGAGGATGGTGCCGCACAGGGAAAGCACCCGCTCTCCGTCCACGTCGGCGATCTGGATCGCGTTGTTGGGACAGTTGGTGGCGCAGGCGCCGCAGAGAATGCAGCGCTCCTCGGTGCGCCGGAAGTCGGTCTCCACCGGGTTGTCGAAGTTCATGTAGCCGAACTGAAGGGCGTCCACGCCCATCTTGTCCTTGCAGACCTCCACGCACTCGCCGCAGCGTCGGCAGATGTCGCAGCGCAGGCAGCGGCGGGCCTCCTCGCGAACCGCGTTTTCCGGATAGCCCAGCTCCACCTGCTGAAAGGTGGTGCGCCGGCGGTCCATGTTCAGCAGCGGCATTTCCGGCCGTTTGAGGATCATTTTGGTGGTGGCGGGCACCTCGATGTGGCTCACCCGGCGACGGCGCACCGGCACCGGCGGGGTTTTGGGCTGGGGCAGGCCGTGGAAATAGCGGTCGATGGCCTGGGCGGCCCGCTTGCCGCCGCCGATGGATTCCACCACGGTGGCCGGGCCGGTGACCGCGTCGCCGGCGGCGAAAATGCCGGGAACGGAGGTCTCCATGCTGACGGTGTTCACCTCGATGGTGTTTCGCCGGGTCCAATTCATTCCCTCCACCTCGGCCATGCACTCCTGGTCCACCCGCTGGCCGATGGAGCCGATCAGCACGTCGGCCTCCATGATGAATTCGCTGCCCTCGATGGGGCGGGGCGATTTCCGGTTGGAGCCTTCCACCGCCACCAGCTTGGCCCGCAGGCACTTGAGCCCGGTGGTTTTGCCCTCCCGGCCCACCAGCTCCACGGGCACGGTGAGGAAGTTGAAGTGGATGCCCTCCTCCTCGGCCTGCTCCACCTCTTCCACGTCGGCGGGCATTTCGGCCCGGGTTCGCCGGTAGGCGACGGTCACCTCCCGGCTGCCCAGCCGCAGGGCCGTGCGGGCCGCGTCGATGGCCACGTTGCCGCCGCCCACCACCACCACCTTGTCGCCCGGCTTGCGGCGGTCGCCCAGGGCGGCGCGGCGCAGCAGCTCGATGGCGTCCAGGGTGCCGTAATCGTCCTCGCCGGGGATGTTGAGCTTGTAGGCCTTGTGGGCGCCGATGGCGAAGAAGAAGGCCTCGAAGCCCTCTTCTTTGAGGTCCGCCAGGGTCACGTCTTGGCCGAAGCGGGTGTTGAAGCGGAATTCCACGCCCAGGTCTTCCAGCATGCCCACTTCCCGGTCGATGACCTCCCGGGGCAGCCGGTAGCGGGGAATGCCCACCATGATCATGCCGCCCGCGGAGGGCAGGGCCTCCAGCACCCGAACCTGGTAGCCCTTGAGAGCCAGATAGTAGGCGCAGGTCATGCCGCCGGGGCCGGCCCCGATCACGCAGATTTTTTTGTCCTTGTCGGCCTCCTTGGGCGGATTGCCGTAGCGCCCCTCGGACATGGCCCGCTCGGCGGCGAAGGCCTTGAGGAATTTGATGGAGATGGGGGTGTCGATCCGTCCCCGCACGCACATGAACTCGCACGGGCGCGTGCAGACCAGGCCGCAGACCCAGGGGAACGGGTTGTCGCGCCGGATCACCTCGATGGCCTCGGCGTCCCGGCCCTGGCCGATGAGGGTGACGTAGGTGGGCACGTCGATGCCCGACGGGCAGGCCATTTGGCAGGGGGCGGGGGCCAGCTTGCCGCAGTCGCCGGTGGCGCAGTTGTGGGTTTCCACGTGGCTCAGAAAGATTTCCCGATGTTCCGTCAGCGCCTGGGAGACCAGCCGGCCCGTTTCCGCGCCCCGTTCGTCGGGGCCGCCGGCCAGCAGGTCGGCATGTTCCTCGATGGCCGGAATGTGCTCTTCCCCGGCCCGGCCCCAGGCCACGTCGTCGAGAAGCTCTTTCAGCTCTTCGGCCAGCCGTCGGCTGCGGGGATGGCCGATGCGGCCGGCGGTGAGGGCGTCTTCCACCCGCGTCAACGTTCCGGCCACCGGGCATCCCTCGAAAGTACAGCTTTGGTCGCTCATGATCGGCTCCTCCCGCCCTTATTCCTGATCCAGGGCGGCGACGTGCTGGGCGTGACGCTCCCGTCGGATCTGGGGCGCCTCTTCTCCCTTTTTAAAATGCAGACACTGGGTGGTGCAGGCGGTCACGCAGGCCGGCCGGAGCCCGTTGTCCACGCGGTCCATGCAGTAGTCGCATTTGACCACTTTGCCCATTTCCTGGTTCCACTGGGGTGCGCCCCAGGGGCAGGCGGAGATGCAGGTTTTGCAGCCGACGCAGAGGTTGTGGTCCACGAAGACGATGCCGTCCTTGGCCCGTTTCTGCATGGCGCCGGTGGGGCAGGCGGCCACGCACCAGGGATTTTCGCAGTGAAAGCAGGGCATGAACACGTAGGTGGATTTGGGGATGTCGTTGACCCATTTGGGGCCCACGGGAATGACCTGGCCGAGGCGGGGGCCTTTGGGCAGCCCCTTGTTGACCTTGCACGCCACTTCGCAGGAATGGCAACCGATGCATTTTTTGGTGTCCTGGAAAAGAAAAAAGGTACTCATGCGCTCCTCTCCGCGGCCGGTTTCGGCCGTTGGCACTCGGCGGCACCCAAGGTCCCGCCGTTCGGGGGGTTGACGGTTCGACAAGCCGGGTTTCGGTGGCTCGGTCCCGATCCGGCCAAGGCGCGGCCGGCGAGTTTTGGTAAACTAAAGCAATAAATATGCCATTTTTTGTTTTGGCCGACTCCCGCGCATCGAAAACAATTTCATCGAGACATATCACAAATTTTTTCGGTTTCATAGGTCGGCCCCGTCTCCCATGACGGCGCCTCCCGACGGCCTCTCGGCGTCCGGCGGGTGCGGGAAAAGTGCAAGAAAAAAAATGCAGTGCCAATGAAAACTTTCACCGGGGCAAAAACCGGTTGATTTTTCGAAGAATTTGGGTTGTGCGCACAAAGAGCGCAATGTTTTTTTTGCACCTGGAAACCTCGATTTTCGCGGAACGAATCCCGGCGACGATATTGACGCGGCCGCCGGCCTTCCGGAACTACCCATTTGAATTTACATCGAATCGTTCCGGGAGCGACCGATCTGCGGGCCATGGGTTTAGAGGTGATGAGCGAATGGCACGGGGATTGCTAACGTTGGAATGATTCGATGGCAAAACGGGGCGCGTAAAAGGCCCTCGGCTTGGCAACCCTGTACCCTTGTTTTATATCATCCAATTTCTGGGAGGTAAAATGAAGAATCGGAAATTCAAGGCGAAGTTCACCCTGTTGCTGATCGGACTGTTCGTGCTGACGCCCCTGATGGTCGTCGGCGTCGCCCACGCCGACATGCTGGCCGAGGCCATCGCCACCGCGCCCGAGGGGACGGGGCCGGGGCAGATCGATCCCACCGCCGAGCCCGGCTTTCTGGGCATTCCCGGCGCCCCGCAAACCAGCATCGTCGCCGGCTTTTTCTGGGCCATCTGGGTGGGCTGGATTTTCTCCACCGTGGGCGCCTTCGGCGGCATCATGTCGGGCGTCGGCCACATCACCGTGTTCGGCCTGGCCGATTATGCCAAGAGCTTCAACAAGACGGCGCCGGCGATGAACACATTGCTGACCGACTCCATCCGCGTCTCCAACCAGTGGATGGTGGGTCTGTCCGCCGCGGTGGGCAGCTTCAACTATTACCGGATGGGCCGGCTGGTGCTGCCCCTGGGCCTCGCCTTGGCGGTGGGCTCCGTCTCCGGCTCCTTCCTGGTGCCGATCCTGACCGCCGGCAAAATCTCCCTGAAGGCCTACATCGGCTACTTCGGCCTGATCGTCTTCGTGCTCGCCGGCTTTTTGATTTACGAGACCACCCCCCGGGGGCAGGCCGGAAAAAAGGAGGCCAAAGCGGCCGCCAAGGCCTTCGAGGACGCCAACATCCGCGGCTGCTCCACCCTGACCGAGGAGGAGTGCGGCGTGCAGGTTCACGACTGGAGCCTGAAAAACGTTAAGTTCAGCTTCTACGGCGTGGAATTCAATTTCAATCCCCTCTGGCCGGTGATCGGCGGGTTTTTCATCGCGGGTCTGGCATCCTTCCTCGGCATCGGCGGCGGCTTCCTGTTCGTGCCCTTCCTGACCAGCTTCGTGGGCCTGCCCATGTTCCTGGTGGCCGGCACCTCCTCCCTCACCGTTTTGGTGGGCATGATCATCTCCATTTTCACCTACATGGTCATCAAAAGCGTGCCCATCTTCTGGCCCCTGGTGGGCGTGGAGATGATCGGCGTGTTCGTCGGCTCCATGATCGGCCCCCGGACCTCCAAGTACATTCCGGACATCTGGCTGAAGTGGCTTTTCATCGTTCTGGCCCTGTACGTCGGCATTCGATACACCACCAAGGGCTTCCTCGGATACAGCATCGTTCCGCCGTTCTGATGCGCCCCTTGTTTGACGATGCACCCTTGCGTTTCCTGAAGCACGGCAGCACCTCCTGACCTCCGGGGCGGGGACGGTCCCCGCCCCCTCGACACCCTCCGAAGAACCGCTTCCGTTCCGGCGCCGCGAACGCCGGGGCGGAGGCGGTTCGGGTGCGACGGGGCCGGGAGCCGAATTCGTTGCACCGTTTTTCCTTTCCATCCCTTCATCAACGGCCGAGCCGTTCGAGGCCGTTCCAATCCGCGGGAGACGCTCGATGTCATTTTTTCACACCGCCTATCTCTTGCTGGATCAGGTGCTGATCGCGCCGTTCCGGCTGTTTTCCATCCCCATCTTCGGCTACTTTTTCGGGGCGTTCTGCCTGGCCTTTTCCTGCGTTTTTCTGGGCCGGATGACCGCCGCCGCGGCCTGGGCCTGGAACCGGGAATGGCTGCTGTCCGACAATCGGGAAATGGTGCGGATGCACAATCTGTCCTTCCGGGCCCTGGCGGCCAAAGACAAAAAAGCCTACCGCGCCTGTAACAAACAGGCCAACGACGCCTTCGGAAAATATTTCTTCGCCCGCATGGCCATGGGCATGGCCTCCCTGTGGCCGCTACCCTTCGCCCTGGCCTGGATGGGCGAGCGGTTCGCGCCGGTGGAATTCGCCCTGCCGGTCCATGTGCCGCTGATCGGCGGAAGCGTCGGCTACGTCTTCACCTTCATCCCGCTGTACATCCTGAGCGTCATCCTTTTCGGCAAGTTGAAGCCCTATATCCCCCTTTTCGCCCGGATGGAGGCGTCCATGGATCAGGAGCGGGAAGAATTGAACCAGATGATGCGTTTGGCGGACCTGGAGCCGGTTCCCGTCCCCGCCGAATCCCAAACCCCTCATGCCCGGTAAGCGATCTCTCGCGGTTTTCGGCGGGGCGGCCATCCTGCTGTTTCCGGTTTCCGCCGCCGCGGTACAGTCCCACGGCGACGCCGAAGGGCTGATTCTGCATCAGTTGTCCCACCTATTTTTCATTCTCTCCATGGGCGGGCTGGCCTTTTGGATCGGGCGCAACGGGCTGGCCGGCGACCCCGGCTGGCGGGCCGTCCGATGGGCCGCGATTCTGTTCGTGCTGTGGAGCGCGGACGCTTTTCTGGTCCACTGGATGGAAACCATGCCGGGCCTTTTCGTCCCGGACGGGCCCGATCCCTGGCGGATGGCGGTTTCCGGTCCCCTGGGCGCCCTGCACTACGTCGCTCGAATGGACCATCTCTTCATCGTCCCCGCCCTGATGTTTCTGTATCTGGGCCTCCGGCGGCTGGCCCGGACGGAAGGCCCCGATCCGGAGTCGGTCTGATGTTCCCGACCCTGCCCCTCCGGCTGGTGGACCTGGTCGGGTCGGGGCTGGCGATTCTTCTTTCCGTGGCCTGCCTGCACATCAGTTGGCGGCGCTACCGTTCCCACCCCCAAGACCTGGTCTGGACCTATCTGTTCTGGGTCTGCGTCTGCCTGATGCTCTTCGCGGTTTCTCGATCCCTGGGCCACATTCTTCATCAGATTTTCACGATGACCGGTCGGGACGGAACCTGGCGGAAACTGGCCCCCTACAGCGGGGCCGTGAACACCTTCACCCTGATCGTGCTGTCGGCCATCACCCTGTTTTTCGAGCGAGTCTGGCGCGTCTACCGCGAGTTGGCCGAGGATCGGGCCGCCCTGGACCGGGCCCATACCGAACTGCTGCACGCCCACGAAACCCTGGAGGAGCGGGTGCGGGAACGATCGGAGGCGCTGGCGCGCTCGGAAAAGCAGATGGCCCAGGCGGATCGGCTGGCCGCCATCGGCGAACTTTCCGCCGGCGTGGCCCACGAGCTGAACAATCCCCTGGGCGTGATTCTGGGCTACACGCAGCTTTTGCTTCGTCAGGAGCCGGCCGACGGCCAGCGTCGAGAAGATCTGGAAACCATTGAAAAGCACGTCAAGTGCTGCAAAACGGTGGTGGAGGATCTGCTCAGCTTTTCCCGGGGCTCCCGCCCCGCTCGAAACCATTTCGACGTGAACGCGCTGGTGGAAAGCGTGCTGGGCTTCTTTCGCAACCGGGCCGGGGTGGGGGCGTTGAAGATTGAAACCGAGTATGGTAGCCCGATTCCGGACGTCTGGGTGGACGAAAAGAAAATCCGGCAGGTGCTCGTCAACCTGCTGCTCAACGCCCGGGACGCCATGGGCGACGGCGGCACGTTGCGGCTGGCCACGGAATACGACCCCGACGCGCGCCAGGTCGCCATCCGGGTTCGGGACGACGGCTACGGCATCGAACCCCAACATCTGTCCCGCATTTTCGACCCGTTTTTCACCACCAAACCCACGGGGGAGGGGACCGGCCTGGGGCTGGCGGTCAGCTACGGCATCGTGAAGCACCACGGCGGGGACATTCAGGTGGACAGTCGATCCGGCGAAGGAACCGAATTTCAGGTGATTCTTCCGGTGGAAACGAGGGAAGCCGATGGCCGAGTCGCGGACCATTCTGGTTGTTGACGACGAGCCGGACCTGCTTCGGCTGTTGGCCCGGAGCCTGGCCCCGGACCTGAACTGTCGGGTGGAAACCGCCGCCTCCGGCAAGGCGGCCATGGCCGCGCTGGGGAAAGAGCGGTTCGACCTGGTGCTGGCCGACATCAAAATGCCGGAGATGGACGGGCTGG
>CAYFVR010000075.1:0-3117 GCA_964346545.1 uncultured Desulfobacterales bacterium
CGGAAGGCCACGTGCTGAAAGCCGACGCCCTTCTTTTCGATGAACTTGGCCACGGGGCCGTCGGGCGCGGTGGACTCCAGCAGCTCCACTTCGCTTTCCCCCACCGGGAAGAAGCCGGTGGTCACCTTCTGCTCCTGAACCGTTTCCGCGCCCTCGAAATGGAGGCCCAGCACGTCGGACCAGAAATTTTTTCCCTCGTCCATGCTGTTGACCGCGATTCCCAGATGGTCGATTTTGAGAATTTTCATTTCCTCGTCTCCCCTTTTGCCTGTGATGGTGTTGACCGTCGTCGCCCGGCATTTCGAGCCCCGGGTTTGCCGGGGCGTTTGGCCGAATTTCGGCCGGTTCCCGCCGAAGGGTGGATTCGGTTCGGCCTTCGGTCTCGGGGTGCGGCTTGTGTAGGGGCGAATTGCATTCGCCCTTGTTCAACCTTGCACAATTGAGCCATGGAAAGCGGCGTAGGCGTAGGGTGGGCAAAAGCGGAGCGTTGCCCACCAATGTGGCGTTTGAGTGAAATGGTGGGCACGATACAGCCGTGCCCACCCTACGGAGCTTGGAATTTCAAACGGGCATTTGCGTTTGATTGACCCGGGGCGAATGCGATTCGCCCCTACAAATTTCCCGCCAAATGAACGGTATTGCCGCCTAAAACTGGTTCGGCAGCGGTTGGGCCTTGGCCGGTTTTTTCACGAAAAAGCCCAGCGGATCGATGTGTTCCCGAATGAGCCGCAGCTCGTCGATGGTCGGCGGATCGAAGGGCGTCACCTCCGGGGCAATCGCCAGTTCGAAACCGGTGGCCGCCTGGACGCTTTGGACCGTCTCGCCGGGCAGGGTGTGCAGCAGCCGCATGCGGCGGGTGTCGGGATCGAAATCGAGCACCGCCTTGGTGGTGATGACGCGATGCGGCCCCGATCCCACCAGGCCGGCCCGCTCCCGCGCGTCCGGGCTGCCGTCCAGAAATCCCGGGCTGGTGACGTAGCTGATCCGCTCGTTGAACCGCCGGGGTTCGTGGGGCATGATCAAAATGGTCTTCTCGCAGGAGGCGGCCATGTCCGAGGCCCCGCCGCTGCCCGGCAGCCGGACTTTGGGGGTTTGGTAATCCTCCGGGAATTTCCCCATCATGGTCGAGTTGAGGTTGCCGAAGGGGTCGATCTCCGCGCCGCCCACGAAGCCGTAGTCGCAGAAGCCGCGCTGGGTCATTTCGAAGGCGCTGTTGAGCCCCTTGACGAAGGAGGCGCGGCTGGCGGTGCGCGAGTCGCCCACGGAAAAGGGCAGCCCGCTTTCCAGGGTGGGACCCACCGCGCCGGCCTCGAAGACCGGGATGATGCCCGGGGCGTGGGAGCGCATGGCCAGCACCGTGGCGATCATGGGGAGTCCCGTGCCCACGAAGACGACCTTGTTGTCTTCCAGAATCCTCGCCCCCGCCACCACGATCATCTCTTGCGGGGTGAACACGATATCGTTGGATAAAAGCATGGGTCTCCCTAGGCCAGTCGTTCGAAGTTTTCCAGTTCGGACTGCTGTTCCTCCAGAATCTTCCGAACCGGAAAGTGATCGATGAAGTCGGTGAAGCCGTTCACGCCGAAGATGTAGTCGTCGTAGTAGGCGGCCATGCCCTCGGGATGGCCCTTGTGGAGCCGGGTGGCCAGCGCGTGGAAGGTGCCGATGTGTTCCTTGTTGAAATAGTAGTGGCGTCGGCAGCTCGACGGATAGGCGCCCAGCGGCTGATGGATCACGGCGTCCACGGCCAGAAAGGGAATGGTGATGAGCTTGGGCGACCGGGAGAGCAGCTCGTGGCTGACCAGCTGCTCGCAGGTGACGATGGTGTGGGCCGCCGCCATGGCCATTTCGGCGCAGGTGGCGTCGGTGCCCCGGATGACGCAGTTTCCGTAGGGGTCGGCCGCCTGAACGTGAAGAATCGCCACGTCCGGGTTGGACGCCGGCAACAGGATGATCGGCTCTCCCGTGAACGGGCAGTCGATGACCTTGGCCCGGCAGCGTTTGAGGATGTCGCTGCCCAGCGGGCCCCGGCAGGGAATGAAGGGCAGCCCCATGGAGCCGGCCTTGAACCGGGCCGACATGTTGTAGTTGCTCCAGTCTTCCAGCTCCACCAGCCCGTTTTCGGCCAGATGGCGGAAAACCGAGGAAATTCCGAACGATTCGTGGGCCCAGTAGGCCAGCTCGATCCGCTTGATGGAAAAATGGTCGGGCCGCACCGCCATGGCCCCGCCCAGATAGTCGATCGCCATTCCGGCGGACTGAAACGACAGGGTCAAATCCTTGAATCCGTGCCGGATCATTTCGTGGGTGATGGCGATGGGCTGGCGGATGTTCACGAACCCGCCGACGGCCACGTTGTCGCCGTCGTGGATGAACCGATCCACCGCCTCCTGGAGGGACATTCGCTTGTCCCGCTTGGATTTATCTTTTTGGACCAGGGCCTTTCGCGCCTCCCGGGGCGTCAGGCCGGTCCAGAACATCTCGGCTTCGGTCGTCATGGTCTCCTTCATTTCGTGAGTTGGCGGCAGTTGGTCATTGGGAGTCGCCGGGCGGCGCGCCGCGGCCCGTTTCCGGCGCGGAGATGGCCCGCCAGACCATCTCGAACAACAGGTTGGCGCGGGCCCCCAGTGGCTCGTTGAAGCCCCGGAGCACCCACATGGAAAACGTCCGCTGGATGAACCCGTTGATGAAATCCAGCAGCACGCCCGTGCGGACCTCGGCGTTGAGCACGCCGTCGGCCTGGCCTTGGCGCAGCACGTCCATGAACAGACGGATCATCTTTCGCTGCTGGAAAGTTTCGTCGGCCATCCAGGTTTTCATGGGCAGCGTCATGAACAGAATGCGGCCCAGGCCCGGGTGCCGTTCGTAGTAATCGAGCTGAAGCCAGAACACCTTGCGGAGCTTTTCCTTGAGATCTTCAATTCCTTGAAGATGATCGATGATGCGCTCGGTCAGCTTGCCCAGCCAGATGTCCACGAAGGCGAAGACCAGCCGCTCCTTGCTGCCGTAATGCTTGTAAATGGTGCTGAAGCTGACGCCGGCCTTCCGGGCCACGTCCCGAATGCTGGCCTGGTGGAAATCGGAGTTGGAAAAGACCTCCAGCACGGCGGCCTCCAG
>CAYFVR010000075.1:3217-18837 GCA_964346545.1 uncultured Desulfobacterales bacterium
GAAAAAGCGAGACGTGAAGCCGGGCCGAAACGGCGTCTTGATCGTCCAAATTCCGGATGGCTTGTTCCCGGCCCGCTTCGCGCGGCTTCCCATGAAATCCATTTTTTCGGCCGGAACCTGAAACCCAACGGAGACGCTCCATGCACCGAATCGTAACCGCCGCCGCGTGCCTGTTCGCGGCCCTGGCCCTGACCGCCTGCGGAACCGCCCCAAACATCACCCGAACCGAGAAAGAGCCCGGGGAAACCTATTCCGCCGACGAGGTTCGCTATCGAACGGTGGATCAGCCGTTCATGATTTCCGGGGATTATTTTCGGGAGCGGGATCGGGACCCGAGCGTGCGTATCGGCCTGCCGGGAGATCGGTTGGGTGATGGGGCGAAGGGTTCGGCGACGAAGGAGGGGGGGGAAGAAACCGGTGGAACGGCCGAGGCCGCTTCGGCGGCCGAATCGGAGGGCGCCGTCCAGCGAGCGGAGCGGACCGCTCCGGAATCCAGGCGCACTCAAGCGCCGCCCCCGGCGCCTTCAACACGAGCCCCGGTTCCGCCGGCCCCTTTGGCTTCCGAGAAAACCGCCCCGAATACCGCCCGTCCCGTAAAAATTGCGCTGATCGTGGACGAGGAGAACATCGCGCCGGAGATTTCCGCCGCCCTGCCCGCCGCGCTGATCCGCGCCGCAGAGGAACTTCCGGTGGTGGTGGCCGCGCCGGATCGGGTGACCGAGGTCATTCTGGGGCCGGCCTGCCCCCGCCGGCGGGATTTGGGCTGCCTTTCCTCCGCGCTCTCCGTCTACCCCGGCGCGCGGATGGTGCTGCTGGCGGAGCGGGTGGAAATGCCCCGGCGGTATCCCGGGAACGTCCAGGCCCAGGCGACGGTGGTGGACGCCGGGCTTTCCCACCGGTATCCGACCATGGCGGTGACCGCGCCGGCGCGGGAGGCCGCGGATGCGCGAACCGCCATGGCCGCCATGATGCAGAAGGTGCTCTCCTTCGCCGTGGACCGGGCCGACACGATTCCCTGGTTTTGCCGCGCCTTTTCGCGGGAAGGGGAGGAATGGTATCTTTCCGCCGGCGCCCGTTCCGGCCTCGAACCCGGCGACCGGCTTCAGGTGATTCCCGGCGGACGGGTCGTCCGAAGCCCCGCCGGAACGCCCGCCGGCTGGATTCCGGAAGCCCCGGTGGGCACGGTCGAGGTGACCCTCCTCTTCGGCCCCGATTTCGCCGCCGCCCGGCTGGTGGAGGGAAGAGGTCCCGAGCCGGGGGATATGGTGACGCGGCGGTAGGACCAGAAAATCGTTTCTTCCGGCTCTTCGCCGGTTCAAGGCGAGAAGTCCGAAATCGCTTTTTCGCTTTGTGAAACAAGAAACGCCCCGCCGGAAGATTCCGGCGGGGCGTTTGGCGTGCGGGGATCGCTTTCCGGCGATTGCCGAGCGGGCGTCTTTTACTGGATTTCCTGCACCACGATGAAACTCCGGGGCGCGGAAATCACCGAATCGGTCTGGCGAACGACGGCGTAGATCAGCTCGTCCCGGCCGTCGCCATCGGTGTCGTGGAGGTTGACGTCGCTGACGTATCCGCCCGCTTCGGGGGTCCGCCACTTGGGTCGCAGGCCCAGTTGATCCCAGGAAAGGGCGGTTACATGTCCCCCCTTGAGCATGCGCATTCCCTGGAACAGGCCGGCCGCGTCATCGTTTCGGGGGACGACGACTTCGGCCTGGCCGTCGCCGTCCATGTCGCGGACCAGCACGCGCGCCGGAAGATATCGCCGATCCATTTCGGTGTAGTCGCCGATGGAGGAGGCGGCCTCTTCGGGCGTCTCCACGTAGGTGGTGGTTTGGCCGTACGGCTCCCGGCTTTCCCAGATGGTTTCGCCTTCCCGCGTGACGAGCCGCAGACGGTCCCGTTCGCTGAAGGCCGCCACGATCTCCCGGCCATCCCCGGTGATGTTTCCGTAGTTGAAGCCGAAGACGTTCGCCCAGCCCGGGAGCACCTGGGGCGAGACGGCGACGAAACCGTCGCCCCGATATTGCAGCTCGTCCACCCCGCCGATGAAATGCGAGTTGGGCGCGCGTCGCTGGCCCATCAGAACCATCCCCCGATCCGGCGTGTTCGACACCCGGAAGTACCAGGGCTGATCGGTCAGAATGCGCCGGAAGGCCTGGCCGTCCCATTCCAGCACGAAGGAGCGAAGGGTCCGATGGGCTTCGAAGAGGGCGGTGACGAAAATTTCGGCCCGTTCGTTGCCGTTGACGTCGGCCACGTCCACGGACAGATGGCGGGTGTTGACGTCGGATTCCAGGGTGGCCACGCGGAGCAGCCGTTGGTTCTGAATCCGGTAAATGTGGACGGTTCGGTCGTCCACGAAGACCAGCTCCGTCGTGCCGTCCCCGTCCACGTCTCCCGCCGAAAGCCCCCGGATGACGGCCCGCATGGGCTGGCTCCGCCAGAGCGAGCCAAGGCCCGCCCCGGGGCTTTCTTCCCGGCGGCCGTCCACGCCTTCCTCCGTCATTTGCCCGGTCCACAGCTTTTCCGGGTGCATCCGGCTTTCCTCCACCGGGTCCCGAACCGGGGCGGCGGACGTCGCCCCGGCCGCCGGGGTTTGGCCGAAGACCCGGCGGTTGACCTCTTCGGCGAAGCGGTTGACGTGGTTGATCACGTCGCCTTCGTCCTGGCCGGTATCGTTGAAGGCGTAGACCGCCTTGCCGGCGTCCACGTCCACCACCCGGGCGTCGGTGCTGACGCTGTTGCCGAACAGGGTCAGGCTGCCGAAGACCACGTAGTCGGCGTCGGTTCGCCGTCCCAGGGCGACCGCGGCCGCGGTGTTGATTTCGGAGACGCCGCTCGCCGCCTGTTCGCCCACTTCGCGCCCCATGGGTTCCACCTCCCCGGATCGGGTCAGGCGGGTGGTGAGCATGTCCTGGATGCCCTTGCGAAGAAATCCCAGGTCTTTTTGGGCGTTGATGGAAAACGGAAGAATCAGCACCTTCCGGGCCGATTGGCCCGCGGCCGATCCGGCCGTCATGGCCAGGGCGACCGCGGCGGCCAGAAAAATATGTCGCCGGCGAATAGTCACGAAACGCTCCTCGGGGTAAGGGTTCGACGCGGGCGGGGCTACTTGGCGCCGGCGGAATCGTCCGCGAGATAGGTGACGCGGTTGCGGCCGTTCTGCTTCGCGGCGAACATGGCCATGTCGGCCCGACGGACGAAATTTTCCAGCGGTTCGCCGGTTCGGTATTCCGCCACGCCCACGCTGATGGTAATGTGGATGGGCTTGTGGCCGCCTTCGGGCTGAAAGGCTTCCTCGCCCACGGCCTCGGCGATCCGCCGGGCCACCCGTTCGGCCTCTTCGCCGGTGGTTTCGGGAAGGATGACCGTGAATTCTTCCCCGCCGTATCGGTAGGCGGAATCCATGGCGCGCAGCCGGGACTGAATCAACTGTCCCATCCGGGACAGGACGTTGTTGCCTTCCAGGTGGCCGAAGGTGTCGTTGTACCGCTTGAAGTGGTCGATGTCGAGCAGGAGGAGGGAAAGGGGGCGGCGGTACCGGCGGCATCGGTCGGCCTCGGACTGAAGTTCCTGGTAGAAATGGCGGGCGTTGTACAGCTTGGTCAGGTCGTCGGTGATGGCCAGCTTTTGGAGTTCGATCTTGAGATGGCGCTCCTTGAGGACCCGTTTGAGGCGCAGCAGCAATTCCTCGAACCGCACCGGCTTGAACACGAAATCGCTGGCGCCCTTGTTGATGACCTCCTCGTAGGAGTAGTCTCCGCTGAATCCGGTCATGACGATGATTTCGATGTCCCATTCGTCCTTGATCCGCTCGGTCAGTTCCAGGCCGTCCATGCCGGGCATCATGATGTCGGTGATGACGACGTCCACCTTCTGCTTGCGCAAAAGCTCCAGGGCCTCCTCGCCGCTGGCGGCCATGTAGGAGGTGTAGCCCACGGTCTCCATGAATTCGTTCATGAGAAACCGAACGGTCGCGTCATCGTCCACCACGAGAATTTGGACGTCCTTATGGGAGGTGTCGAGCGACTCTTTTTCAAGCATGAGGTCGGATCCCGGAACGCGGACAGGGTTGACACGACCGCAGACATTCTGATACTGAAGGTCGTTGATTTCCAAGCAATTTTTAAATATATCCTCTTCGTTTCCGGGTGTCAACTCACTTTTCCGGAGAATCCGCCGGAACAATCCGCGGTCGTCTTTCGGCCGCCCCGAGCCTAAATGAAACATATTCGAAATTTCAGCATCATCGCGCACATCGACCACGGCAAATCGACCCTTTCCGATCGGCTGATCCAATCCACCGACATCGTCGCGGAGCGGGATTTCAAGGACCAGATTCTCGATACCATGGATATCGAGCGGGAACGGGGCATTACCATCAAAAGCCAGACGATCTGCCTGCCCTATACGGCGGCGGACGGCCGGCAGTACTCCCTCAACCTCATCGACACGCCGGGCCACGTGGACTTCAGCTACGAGGTTTCCCGGGCCCTGGCCTCCTGCGAAGGCGCCCTGCTGCTGGTCGACGCCAGCCAAGGGGTGGAGGCCCAGACCTTGGCCAATCTGTATCTGGCCATGGAGCACGATCTGGAGATCATCCCGGTCATCAACAAGATCGATCTGCCCTCGGCCGACATCGACCGGGTGAAGGAGCAGATCGACGCGGACCTGGGGCTGGACCCGGACACCGCCGTTCTCGCTTCGGCCAAGGACGGCATCGGCATTCAGGACGTGCTGGACGCCATCGTCGACCGGCTTCCCCCGCCCAAGGGCGATCCCGACGCGCCGCTGCGGGGACTCATTTTCGATTCCCATTACGACCCGTTCCGGGGGACGGTGGTCCATTTCCGCGTGTTCGACGGGACCATCAAGGCCGGGGACACCATTCAGTTCATGTCCAACGGGGCCCGGTACAAGGTGGAGGAGGTCGGCTACTTCCAGATCGCCCAGGTGCCCCGGAAATCGCTTTCCGCCGGTCAGGTGGGGTACATGCTGGCCGGCATCAAGACGGTCAGCGACACCTCCATCGGCGACACCATCACCCACCGGGACCGTCCCTGCGACCGGGCCATGCCCGGCTTTCGGGAAACCAAGCCGGTGGTGTTTTCCTCCATTTATCCGGTGGCATCCGACGGATACGCGGACCTGACCGCGGCCCTGGAGAAGCTCAAGCTCAACGACGCGGCGCTGATTTACGAAAAGGACAGCTCCGCCGCGCTGGGCTTCGGCTTTCGCTGCGGATTCCTGGGGTTGCTCCATCTGGAGGTGGTGCAGGAGCGGCTGGAGCGGGAGTACGATCTCTCCCTGATCATCACCGCGCCCTCCGTCGGCTACGAGCTGGTGCTGACCGACGGGGAGACCGTCATCGTGGACAATCCGTCGCTGTTTCCCGATCCCGGCAATATCGAAATCGCCCGGGAGCCCTTCATTCGGGCCACCATCATGGTGCCGGAGCAGTACATGGGCGCGGTGATGAAACTGTGTCTCGGCCGACGGGGCATCAGCAAAAACTATCAATACCTCAACAGCAACCGGATCGAGATGGTTTTCGAGCTGCCGTTGGCCGAGGTGGTCTACGATTTCTACGACAAGCTGAAATCGACCACCCAGGGGTACGGCTCCTTCGACTACGAGATCATGGAGTACCGGGAAACCGAACTGGTCAAGCTCGACATTCTGATCAACGGGGAGCGGGTGGACGCCCTGTCCCAGCTGGTCCACCGCGAGCGGGCCGAAATGCGGGCCCGCCTGGCCGTGGAGGCCCTCAAGGATGAGATCCCCAAGCAGATGTTTAAAATTGCCATCCAGGGGGCCGTCGGCGCGAAGGTCATCGCCCGGTCCACCGTTTCCGCCTACCGCAAGGACGTGACCGCCAAATGTTACGGCGGCGACATCAGCCGGAAACGAAAGCTGCTGGAAAAGCAGAAAAAAGGAAAGAAGCGGATGAAGATGGTGGGCAAGGTCATGCTGCCCCAGTCCGCCTTTCTCTCGGTTCTCAAGGCCGAAAGCAACGATTGACGCCAGCGACGCCCTCTCCCGCAGGCCCGCGCACCATCAAATAAGGAGATCCCGCCATGGGAATGACCATTACCGAGAAAATCCTGGCCGCCCACGCCGGGCTGGACCGGGTTCGCCCCGGCGACCTGATCAACGCCCGGGTGGACGTGGCCCTGGGCAACGACATCACCGCCCCCATCGCCATCCGCAAGTTCCGCGAAAGCGGCGCGACCCGGGTCTTCGACCGGGATCGGGTGATCCTCGTTCCCGATCATTTCGTCCCCAACAAGGACATCGCCTCGGCCATGCAGGCCAAGACGGTCCGGGAGTTTGCCCATGAGCAGGAGCTGACCCATTTTTACGACGGCGGCGAGATGGGCGTGGAGCACGCCCTGCTGCCGGAAAAGGGGCTGGTGGCCCCCGGCGATCTGGTCATCGGGGCCGACTCCCACACCTGCACCTATGGCGGAATCGGCGCCTTTTCCACCGGCGTGGGTTCCACCGACCTGGCCGCCGCCATGGTCACCGGCGAGGTTTGGCTCAAGGTGCCGGAATCCATCCGATTCGTATTCGAGGGAACGTTGCCGGAGTGGGTGGAGGGCAAGGATCTGATCCTCTACGCCATTGGCGACATCGGGGTGGACGGGGCGCTATACCAGGCCATGGAGTTCACCGGCCCGGTGATCGAATCCCTGAGCGTGGAGGGCCGCCTGACCATGGCCAACATGGCCATCGAGGCCGGCGGCAAAAACGGCATCATCGCCCCGGACGCGGCCACGGAGGCCTACGTCTCCGGGCGGGCGATCCGGCCCTACACGAACTACGCCAGCGACCCCGACGCGGAATACGCCCGGGTTATCAACTACGACGTGAGCAAAATGGAGCCCCAGGTGGCCTTTCCCCATCTGCCGGAGAACACCCGCGGCATCAGCGAGGCGGGAAACGTGCCCCTGGATCAGGCGGTCATCGGCTCCTGCACCAACGGCCGCATCGAGGATTTGCGCTCCGCCGCCCGGATTTTGAAGGGCCGCAAGGTGGCCAAGGGCATGCGGCTGCTCATCATCCCGACGACGCCCCACATTTACCAGACCGCGCTGAAGGAGGGCCTCATGGAGATTTTCGCCGAGGCCGGCGCCATCATCAGCCCGCCCACCTGCGGCCCCTGCCTGGGCGGACACATGGGCATCCTGGCCCAGGGCGAACGGGCGGTGGCCACCACCAACCGGAACTTCGTGGGCCGCATGGGCCATCCGGAAAGCGAGGTTTATCTGTCGAACCCGGCGGTGGCCGCGGCATCGGCGATCCTCGGGCGTCTGGCCGCGCCGACGGAAGTCATGGGCTGAATCTTTCCCCATGCGGTCCCCTCGGCCCAAAGGGGCTCGCGGCCAATGGCCGCGCCGTGACAAGCCGTTTTTTCCCCAAGGGCTTTGGCGGGGAGTTCCCGCAATCGGAATTGGAATCGAATGCCGACTCCGGCCGGATGAACGCAGTCGAATTTCCGGACGGAAGACTCGGAAAGGAAACGGATATGCACATCAGCGGAAACATCTGGAAATTCGGGGACGACGTGGACACCGACCTGATCATCCCCGCCCGCTACCTGAACACCAGCGAACCGGCCGAGCTGGCCAAGCATTGCATGGAGGACGCCGATCCCACGTTCGCCGAAAAGGTGAGCGCGGGGGACATCATCGTGGGCGGAAAGAATTTCGGCTGCGGCTCCTCCCGGGAGCACGCCCCCATCGCCATCAAGGCCGCCGGCGTGGCCTGCGTGGTGGCCCGCAGCTTCGCCCGGATCTTTTACCGGAACGCCTTCAACATGGGGCTGCCGATTTTGGAATGCGACGCCGCCGACCAGTTCAAGACCGGCGGCACGCTCAAGGTGGACCTGGACGCCGGCGAGATCATCCACGAAGACACCGGGGAGCGGTACGAAACCCGCCCCATCCCGCCCTTCATGCAGGAGCTGGTCAAGGCCGGCGGACTCATGCCCTACATCCAAAAACGGATCGGAGCGAAGGGGTAGGGGGCGTTTTCATCTCTACAAAATGTGAAACCCCGGCACGCGGCTTGGGTGGCGGCGCCGGGGTCCCGGAATCCATCATCTTGAATACACCGGAGCCGACGAGTCCGGCAACAACCCCGCTCCCCGCGCCCGTTCGAACAGCCCTCTCACCGCCGCTTCCCCTTCCTCTCCAAGATCCAGCGAAAATTCCGTGACGTACAAATCGATGTGACGGCGGATCACGTCCGGGGCCATTTCCTGGGCGTGGGCGCGGACGTATTCCGTGGATGCGTCCGGATGGGCGAAGGCGTGGGAAATGCTTTCCCGCACGGCCGTTTCCAGCGCTTCGGCCGCGTCTGATCCCAGGTCCCGCCGCACGGCAATTCCCCCCAAAGGAATGGGCAATCGGGTCTTCTCTTCCCACCATTGGCCCAGATCGACCACTTCCGCCAGCCCGTATTTCGGAAACGTAAACCGGCCTTCGTGGATGATGACCCCGGCCTCGAATCGGCCCTCGGCCACCGCCGGCATGATTCGGTCGAAAGTCATGCCGGCGGTGGGTCCCGGACCGTTCCGGTAGAGTCCGAGAAGCAAAGCCGCCGTGGTCCAGTCCCCGGGGATGGCCACCGGCACATCCGCCAGCCGGACGGGATCAAACCCCGGCCGGGCCACGATCAGCGGGCCGCAGCCTCGGCCCAGCGCCGCCCCGCTCCGCAACAAGGCGTACCGGTCCAACAAATGGCCCAACGCGGCGAAGGAGAGCTTCGTCATTTCGTAACGGCCGTTCCGCGCCGCCTGGTTCAGGGTTTCCACGTCGGCCAGCTCCGCGGAAAGGGAAAAACCGCCGGTGGGAATACGGCCGTGGACCAGTGCGTGAAAGCTGAAGGTGTCGTTGGGACAGGGGGAGAAGGCGAATTGGATGGGTTGGGACATGTTGGCTCCCGGCCGTTTTCAATTTTTGGAATGGGTTTCCGCCGAGCGCGACGAAGGGCGACTCGGCGGTTTTTCGCGAAAACCGTCCCCGGATTTAAAGCCAATACCGTTCATTTAGCGGAAAAAGGGTAGGGGCGTATCGCATACGCCCTCGATCAATCCGGCACGATTGTCCATTGAAATCCCAAAATGAACGGCATTGGATTTAAACCGGGGGGGGTCCATGGATACCGGCGTTTTTCGGGGGGATCGCCTCCGTCGCCAGAATTCTCCGGATCGCCTCGTCGCAACGCTCGAACGCCAGCGGCAGATTCCAGCCTTCCCGTTCTCTGCGACCGACTCGATTGGCGGCGGATCGAAGCTCCAAAAAAGGAATCCCGTAAACCGCCGCCACATGAGCCACGCCCGCCCCTTCCATGCCCTCCATCACCGGTTGAAATCGGCTGAAGAGCGTCGCCGCCCGCTCATCGGATGTGGTGACCGTGGAGACGGTCAAAATGGGACCGATGCCGATACGAAAATCCGTCGTGGACGAAAGCGCTTCATTCGCGCCTCGGAGCCATTTCGAATCGCATGAATACCATCCGGGCCGCTCGGAGATTTCTCCATTCGCTTCGGGCAGGACGGGAAAGGGCAGCGGATCGGGAACGATTCCCCCGTCCACCGGTTCCAGCCCTAGGTGAAAATCCACCGCCGCCGAGGCCAGCGCAACGTCGCCCACGTCCAATCCCGCGGCCGTGAACGCGCCGGCGCAACCGATGTTCAGGATTCCCCGGGGCCGCTTGGATTCCACCGCGACCGTTGTCGCGTGGACCGCGTTGGCCATTCCCGGGCCGGACGCCAGGAGCCGCACCGGAATCCCGTGGAGCTGGCCTTCCCGGATTCGCCGCCCGCCGACGACCGATTCCCGGCCGTCCCGCAAGTCCGCCGCCAAGCTGGCCAACTCCTCCGGCACCGCCGCGACGATCAACAGCGGCTCGCTCACGGTTGGCCGATCCCCAGACGAAGCACATCCACCAACTGGCGCACCCAGCGCCGAGCGGTTTCCTCCGAGCAGTCGTAAATGCCAAGCCCCGCATCCAGATGGCGCACCGCCTGGGCCTGAAGAAAGCGATCCATCACCGCGTCCAGCACGAAGGCGGCCTGGTCGATGTCAAGCCCCTCCCGCAGCTCGCCCCGTTCGGACGCGGAAACCAGCAGAGAACGGAGATATTTGAGGCTGTACTCCCGAAGGGACGACAGGGCCGTCTCTCGGTAGGGAAGCTGGTTTTCCAGCAGCGTGCGCAGATACAGCCGGTAAACCACCGGATGTTTCCGAAGAAACAGCACGCCCGCCAAAAGGGTCGCCTCCAGCCGGGTGTACAGATCGGCCTCGGCCGTCTGGTCCCGAACCGTCCGCAAATAGTCCTTCACCATCTCCGTGGCGGTGGAAAAGGCCACGCGAAACAGCCCTTCCTTGTCGCCGAAATACTGGAAAATGGAGCCCTTGGCGATCCCCAGCCTGCGGACCATGGCGTTAATGCTGGCCCGGGCGTAGCCCTTGTCGCCGAATTCCTCCACCGCGACCCGGAGAATTCGGTCCTGCTTCTCCCGATCCAGGTTGGCGAAGGTTTTCAGCGCGGTCATGCAAACAGAACGCCGGTGTATCCCACGAAGCTTTCGGCGGGGTGCTTGTCGTAGCTGGTGCCGTAGGCCACCGTTTGGCCCCGGCCGGCGCCCAGCCTTCGGGCCGCCACCACCGCCGCCGCCGCCGCGCCGGCGCAGCAGGCGTTATGATTCTCCAGGCCTTGGCGAATGGCGCCTTCGGCGTCCATTTCGGTCAGCGTCTGGATAAACCGGGGATCGTTTTCCTCCCGGACCCATTCCAGGGCCTCGCGGCCGCCGCCTTTGGGGTGAAATCCGTAATTGGCGCCGTAATGGGTCAGGTCCGTGGAGCCGATGACCCGGGCCGATTTTCCATCGGTTCTCGCCGCGTCGGCCAGCCGGTCGGCCAGCAACATGCTTTCCGGCGCCGGAGGCGCGCCGACGGCCACCACTTTGGCCTCGGGAAAGAAGTATTTGATGAACGGCATTTGCAATTCGATGGTGTTGTCCGGCGCGAACCGTTCGGGAGATTCTTCCGCCACCTTGAAATTTTCGGTGACGACCCGGGACAATTCCTCATCCACGGGAACCGGGCCAAAGGGGGTTTCCCAGGCGCCCCGGGGCATAATCCGGGTGGGAGAATCGGGGCCGAGATGCATCCCGAAGACCAGAATGGTTTCCGGCGTTTCCCCCTGGGCGAGGGCATGAATCACCTGGCATGCGATGGACCCGGAAAAGACCCATCCGGCGTGGGGGACCACCCCGCCCACCGGGTTTTGGGCCAGGTCGAGAGAAGGCGCCTCTTTTAAAAATTCACGAATTTGGGCTTCACAGGAATCCGGATCGCCGGGATACCAGCTTCCGGCGAATTGCGCGCGTCGAATCTGCATGGGGGTCTCCTTTTTTGTCGGGGCGACGGGCGGAAGCGTACCGCTTCCACCCGGGACGATTTTGCCCCTTTGCGGTTTCAACCGTTTCGCCATTAATGTTTGGAACGGTTTTGGAAATGTAAAGGCGGGAGCGATTCGATCGAGCGATCGGCCCTTCCGGCGAACGCGGACTTTTCGCGGAAAATGGGGTCGGCGCCGCCGAAAAGAGCGAGCGCGGAGAATTGGGATGGAGGAAAGGAGGCGGGGAACGATCCGGTTTACAGCAGCGTCGGGAACACCGTCCGGAGGAAGCGACGTTCGTCCTCGTCGATGCGGCGGAGGCCCTCCATGAGCAGCTGCATGAATTCGCCCATGCCCTCGGCCTGCATCTGCTTCAGCGGCAGGCCCGGCCGAAAGCTGAAACGCCCGCGTTTCACCCTGAGGAGCTGATAAAACGCCTCCGGGCCTTCCAGGCCGCCGAAGCGTACCCGGACCAGTTCGCCGTCCCGGAAGCTGATGTCGGCGGAGGTCCGCCCGGAAATCAGGGTGAGGATGCCGGTTTTCTGATTCAGGTGGAAGACCTGGAACAGCTCCGAGGGGGTCATTTCCGAGATTTTGCCGGAAAGGCCCGAGGAAAATTCCTCGTGGCGGGCTTCGTTGATTTCGGCCATGCGACCGGCCAGCAGGCGGGTGAAATACATCTGAAGCGACGGGGAGTTGGCCAGCACGGCCTTGAAGTTGGGGCCGTTGATGTAGAGAACGGTGGACGGCTCCAAGGCGCGGATGGTCGCGCCCACGGTATTGCCGGACAGCAGGCTCATTTCGCCGAACACTTCGCCCCGGCGCATTTCGGCGATGGACATTTCGTCGTTGCCCAGCACCTCCACGCGGCCGGAAACCAGGATGTACAGATTCCGGCCCGGTTCCCCCTTGCGCAGGATCACGTCGCCCACGCCGAATTCGTCGAAGCGCAGCCGGGCCGCGAATTCCCGCACCATGTGGTTGTCCAGCGCCCGGAAGATCGAAAACCGGCTCATGGCGCGCACCACCCGATCGATGTAATCGTCGTCGGGCAGATTGTCCGCCGTTTTTTCCGTGTTTTTGGCGTCGGATTGCGCGGAAAAACGGATGACCCCCTTGCAGCCGCCGCATTGAAAAAAGGGCGGCGGGTCTTCCATGTCGTTTTTCCGCAGCAGCGCGGCCACGTCCTTGGCCAGGATCAGGCAGGGCGCCTTTTTGGGGGGAACGGTGAAAATGCCGCCGGAAAGCTGGAAGGCGTCTCCGGTTTCGTAAAGCGGACAGTTGTTGATCCCCACCACCTTGAACCGCGGCGGGGAGACAAGCGGCCCATGGGCGGCGGGCGGAAGAATGTGGAAGCCGTGCCGGCATTTGCCGCAACGGGCCCGGCGACCCTCCGGCGGAATTTTATTCTCGTCCACCTTGAAGGAAGCGCCGCAGTTTTCACAGGTCACCCGCATGGGCTTCGCCTTCCCGGCCGCGGAAAAACGCCCAGCCGCCGATACCGGATCGATCTGATAGGGATAAGAAACGTGAATCAAAAACCGGAATGAATCGGGATTTTGCCAGAAAACCGCTGGAAAAACAAGCGGCCGGTGGGAGCGGCCGTTTTGGGGGCCGGGATTTCGCGGAATCTCCAATTCCCGGAGGCGCATCCAATGGCGGATTCGGGGAATGGATCAACCGCTCAAGCCCGGGCTCCGGAGGGTTTGGGAAGAGGGGTCACTACGGCCCGGCGGCGGGGGAGGCCAGATCGGCGTTTCTTCGCGCGCGGGCGGAACCCAGCCGCAACGCGGCCAGCCCCAACAGCGCCATGGCCGCCGCGACCGTCGCCACCGCCGGCAGGCGGCCCAGTTGCCACAAGCCGGCGCCGGCCAGGGCCCCCAAAAATCGGCCGATCCCCGCGCCGGTCAGATAGCCGGCCATCAGGGTGCCCCGAGCCTCGGGCATCAGTTCCGTGAAGAGGGACAGAGAGGCCACGATGGTGAATTCGCAGGTCAAAAACGCCAGAAAATAGCCGCCCAGCGCCGCGGCGAGCGTTCCGCCCAAAAGCGGCAGGGCGCCGTAGGCCAGGGCGGTGGCGAACACGCCGATGGTCACGGCTCGGCCAAGTCCCAGTCGGTCCGCGACGGCGGCCACCAGCCCTTCGCCGCACAGTTCCGCCGCGCCGATGGCGGTGGCGGCCAATCCCAGCCCGGAAAGGCCGAGACCGAAGTCGCCTTCCAGCCAGACGCCGGAGACCACGAACATCAGATCGCTGGCCCCGTTGAAAAACAGGGCGAATCCCAAGGCGCCCAGGGCGGCCGGTTTGCGGAGGCGGGAGACGATCCGGCGCAATTCATCGGCCACCGGCGGGGCGTCGGGATTGGGCGACTCCGGCGGCATCCGGCGGGCCAGGACGATCAGCGCCACGAAGCTCAACCCCGCCAGCGCGAAGAACGGCGCCCGCCAGCCCGCGCCGTCCATGAGCAGGCCGATGAGCGGCAACCCCACCAGCGAGCTGCCGGCCCAGCTCATTTCCAGCAGACCGATGGCCCGGCCCCGGTGTTCGTAGGGAACGGCTCGGCCGGTGTAGGCCAGCACCGCGGGGTCGTACATGTTTTTGGCAATCCCCGCCAGCACCAGCCCCGCGAAAACGGCGGGGTAGGTGGCCACGCCCCCCGCCAAGGTCAGACCCAGGATGAGGGTGATCAGCCCGGCCAGCATCAGCGCGCGATACCCTTTTCGATCCCCCAGCGGTCCGAAGAGCAGGCAGGTGAGGCCGCTCATCTGGTTGGCGCCCAGAATGGCGGTGACCGCCGGAAGGGGCACGTCCAGCCCCCGGCTCAACGCCGGGGCGAAGGGATAGGGAAAGCGCCGGGCCGTGTTGATGACGAGTCGGGCGCCCAGGGCCGCCCAGAATCCCGAGCCTCCGGCCAGGGAGGAACGGGCGGGCGCGGATTCCGCTTTCCCGGCCTCGGTCTTCATGGCGATTCTTTTGGGGAAACGGGCCGGGGCCGCCCGGTTGGGCTCTTGTCCCGCCAAAAAGGATCGGATCGAGAATCAGACATTGAATCGGAAATTGGCGATGTCGCCGTCCTGGACCTCGTAGGTCTTGCCCTCCAGCCGCACCGTGCCCCGTTTGCGGGCCTCGGCGTAGCTTCCGGCGGCCATCAGGTCGTCGTAGGCCAAGATTTCGGCGCGAATGAAGCCTTTCTGGATGTCCGAGTGGATGACCCCGGCCGCCTCCACCGCGGGGGTTCCCCGACGGATGGTCCAGGCGCGCACCTCGTCCTCGCCCACGGTGAAAAAGGAGATCAACCCCTGCAGGGCGTAGGATTCCTGGATGACCCGGTCGGCGGCGGAGGCGGCGATCTCGAATTCCGCCAGGAATTCTTGAGCCTCCTCCTCGGACATCTGGGCCAACTCCTGCTCGATCTGGCCCCGGATGACCCGGCAGCGTTCCCGCTCGGCCAGCTCGCCCACGGCGGGCATCTCCTCGTCCTCGTCGGCGTTGTTGAACAGCACCAGCATGGGCTTGGCCGAGACGAAGGCGAAGCCGCGCAGCGGCGGGGCGGCGGCCAGCTCCGGTCGGCTTCGCAGCGGCCGGTCCGCCTCCAGACATTCCTTGCATTGCTTCAGCAGGCCGATCTCCTCGTCGGAAACTTTTTTGCCGCGTTTTCGGTCCAAGTCCAGCCGTTCCAGCCGTTTTTCCACCACCAGCAGGTCGGCCAACACCAGCTCGCCGTCCATGTCGGCGACGTCCGCGGCCGGTTTGGGCGGCTCCAGGCCGTAGGCCTCGAAATTGCGGACCACCTGGATCAGGGCGTCGCAGTCCCGCACCGCCGTCCAGACGTTCTCGCCCGATTTCTTGTCCCCCCCGCCCCGGCCGGGCAGAAAATATTCCACTTGGGCGTAGATGGTTTTGCGGGGATTGTACATCTTGCTCAAAATGTCCACCCGCTCGTCGGGAACTTTTACGGTGCCCACCCGATCCTCCCCCCGAAGGGCCGCGCCTCCCGTGGTCCCGGTCAACGCCTCGAAGACGGTGGTCTTTCCGGCCCCTTCCAGCCCGATAATGCCAAGCTTCATTTCCGGTATGCCTCCTTTATGCCGCGCCGGGGCGTCGCGTCTCGCCCGACGGCCAAATTCATTCAAAATCCGCCACCATATCCCCAATGAATACGGATGGCAAATGAAAAAGAAATTCACCGGTTTCGTCCCAATTTCGG
>CAYFVR010000076.1:0-18722 GCA_964346545.1 uncultured Desulfobacterales bacterium
CACGTCGCCTTGCAGGGTGATGGCCAACAGGTTGCCCTCCCGGCGCACCGCCGCCTCCTCCGTGGCGGCCAGGGCCTGCCGATATTCTTCCTCCTGCCTGTCCATCATCTGGCCCACGCCGGCGCCGGCCGCCGCACCGATGGCCGCGCCCGCCGCCGCGCCCGCCAGGGTGCCTTCGGTGTCGCGGCCGATGGCCTGGCCGAGGATGGCCCCAACCGCCGCGCCCCCGGCCGTTCCGTAGGCCGCGCCTTTCCCGGTTTTGGATTGGGGCGCCGCGCATCCGATCAACAGGGTCGTCAGTGCCGCCGTCGCCACGAGGGCCACGCCGAATTTGGTTTTCATGATCCTACCTCCCTTGGAATTTTTGGAAAAATAATTGTGGAAAATCTAATGACCTTCCGGGGGGCTGTCAAAGAAATAAATCCCCAAACGCCCTCCGTCACCCCTTATTCCTCCGTTTCGCCGCTCCATGACCCGGAATCTTCTTCGGTCAATTCTTCCACTTCCCGGCCATAGCGCCGCCGCACCCATTTCACCAGGCCAAACGCGCCGCCCAGCAGCGCCAGCGCCAACAGAAATATCCAGAGGTTCATGTCGGCGGCGGAACGGCCCAACACCACGAATCCGGCGCCGTACACCCCTTGCAGCGCCCAGTTCATCCAAAGGCAGTACCGGAACGGCGCGCCGGCCAAGGGGAGCGCGAAATTTTTCACCGCGTAGGGGGCGCCCGGCAGGGCCAACCAGATGAAGGAAAACAGGGCGGCCCGGTCCTCCGGAATTTGGGGGATTTTGTAGCCGAACCGTTCCAAAAGTCGGCGGAGCCGCAGGTGAAGCAGGGTGGCGATGCCGTATGTGACCACCATTTGAAAGGGCATCAGCACCATCAGCAGGGCCAGCCCCCCGACGGCTCCGAATTTGATGCCCGCCAGAACGAGAAAGGGGCTGAAGGGGGCGCCGAAAATGGGCAACACCGCGATCAGGACCAGGAAAAGCCAATTGGGCATGTCCTCGTTCAGATATTGGACCGAACGGGTTAGCAGATCGAAGCGGAAAATCAGGTAAAGGGCGGCCGCGCCCAGCACCGCCAGCGCGATTCCGGCCAGAATCAGCGGCGCCTTGCTCCGGGAGGCCGGGCCGACGTTTTCGTTCATAGTTCCTTTACCCGCAGCATGTTGGTGGTGCCGGCCGCCCAGACCGGGTGGCCGGTGGTCAGCACCACCAGGTCTCCCTTCCGGACATTGCCGGTCCCGATGGCCGACACGGCCGCCTTCTCCAGTCGTTCGTCGGTGTTGCGGGTTTCCGCCACGAAGCTGGGGATGCAGCCCCAGTAAAGCGCCAGACGGCGAATGGTCTTGCGCTCGGGCGAAAGGGCGATCAGGGTGCGGCGGGGTCGAAATCGGGAGATTTGGGCGGCGGTGAAGCCGGAGCGGGTGGTGGCCACGATGGCCTTGGCGTTCAGGTGGTCGGCCAGGGCGCAGGAGGCGTGGGCCACCGATTCCGACACGTTGGTTCCCATGGGCATGTCCAGGTAGCGGGCGTGGGGGAAATGGCCTTCGGCGTTTTCGATGATGCGGACCATGAAGCGCACCGCCTCCACCGGGAAATTGCCGCTGGCGGTCTCTTCCGACAGCATCACGGCGTCCGCGCCGTCCAGCACCGCGTTGGCCACGTCGGTGGCCTCGGCCCGGGTGGGGCGGGGGGCGCTGACCATGGAGCGCAGCATCTGGGTGGCGATGATCACCGGCCGGCCCATGGCGTTGGCGGTTTTCACCAGCATTTTCTGGATGGCCGGCACCTGTTCCAGCGGAATTTCCACGCCCAGGTCGCCCCGGGCCACCATGACGCCGTCCGAGGCCGACAAAATCTCCTCCACATGTTCCAGCGCCTCGTGCTTTTCGATTTTGGCGATCACCGGGATGTCTTTCCCCGCCGTCCGGATCATCTCCTTTAAATCCAGGATGTCCTCTGGCCGTCGGACGAAGGAAAGGGCCACGTAATCCACGTCGTTTTCCAGCCCGAAGCGGAGGTCCTCCCGGTCCTTTTCCGTGATGGCGGCCACGGAAACGGTGCCGGTGGGCAGATTGATGCCCTTGTGGGAGGTCAGCATGCCGCCAATGATGACCTCGGAGATGATGTCGGTCTCGGTGGTGTCCCGCACCACCAGTTCCATCAGTCCGTCGGCCAGCAAAATCCGGTCTCCGGGTTTGACGTCTCGCGCCAGGTCGGGATAGGAGACCGAGACGCCGTCCACGGAGCCTTCAATTTCCCGGGTGGTAAAAATGAATTTTTGTCCCGGCTCCAGCCGGATGCCCGGGTCGGGAATGGCGCCCACGCGGATTTTGGGGCCGCGAAGGTCCTGAAGGATGGCCACGGGCCGACCCAGCTCCTCGGATAGTTCTCGAATGAGCGAAACTTTTTCCCGGTGCTCTTCGTAGGTGCCGTGGGAGAAATTGAGGCGGGCCACGTCCATCCCGCTTTCGATCAGCGCTTTCAGCACCTCCCGGGACCCGCTGGACGGGCCGATGGTGCAGACGATTTTGGTTTTTTTCATGGCGACTCCCTTTCTCGCGTTCTCGCGGGCGCAGGATTCCCGGCCGCGAACGGGAACGAAACACGGCTTCGTCCGCGAAGCCGGATGGATTGACGGTCTGGGACAATGAAACGGAATCGATGGGAAACGTTCAGGCCCGACGGCGAGGCGCCGGGACCTTTTCGGCCGGTCGGCAGATGGCCAGAATCGTACTTTCCAGCACCAGGCGGGGGTTTTTGCCGGAAGACTTGAGGAGCTGATCCACCTCGGCCAGCCGGCCCATGGCGTCGGCCAGTTCCTCCGGTCGGAACCGATCCGCCTTGCGAAACAATTGGTACAAAGGGTAGGGGCTCCGGCTGGCTTTTGCAAGCAGAAGGTCGGAAGTCGGGGCCTTGCGGCGGCGGCCGTCCTTCGGATCGGCCAGGGCAGCGTCCCACTGGGACAGCGTTTCGGAAAGGCGCTCTTCCCACGCCTTCAACGCGGGCACGGTCTGCTGCTGAAAGGCCGGGTAGGGCATTCCCTTTCGCCAGGCGGTTCGACCCGCGGGCCCATCCGCGAAGGCCCGGACCAGCGCCAGCTTTCGAAACTGGTTTACCAGGGCGGCCAGAATTTGCAGGGGAACCAGCCCGTCCCGGAGCAACCCGTCCAGCAGGCGAAGGGAAGCGCCGGCGTCCCGGTCGGTGACGGCGTTGGTCAATTCGTAAATCGGGTCTTGGCGGCTTTTCCGCAGAACGGCGTCCACGTCCTCCCGGGTGATCCGCTCCCGGTCGCCCGCGAATTGAACCAGCTTTTCCAGGTTGCCGGAAAAGGTGCGCGGATCGAATCCGGTCAACTCCATCGCGGCGGCCAGGGCGGGCGGGTCCATCCGCTTGCCGGCCCCTTCCAGGATTTCCCGGGCCCGGTCCCGCAACATCTGGTCCCGGGCGTCCCGATCCGCCTTCCGTCCCCCCTTGGGCGCCGAGGCGTCCACCACCAGCCCATGTTCCTTGACGGCCTTGTAGAGCGATCGGGACCGGTCCACGGTTTCGGCGGTGATCAGAAGCCGGTTGCCCGGCGGAAAGCCGCGTTTCACCGCCCCCTCCAGATCGCTCGCGGCGTCCTTGGCGTCCGAAGGGGTCACGCCGTTTTCCCGGCACCAGGTCAGCAACGGATCCAGCCATTCCCCGGCCGAGGCGTCCAGCTTCAACCGGTCGAACCGGTCCTCTCCGGCCAGATCTTCCAGCCGCAGCCCCTTCAGCCCCAGATAGTCGGCGAACGGGCGGGCCGCCTTTTTCGGCTCGCCGTCCTCGGCCGCCTGGCGCGCCTTTTCCAGCAGGGTTCCGGCGTTCTTTCCGGAAAGAAAGACTCGGGAATCCCGCAGCGCCACGATTTTGGCGGAAGAAAGCAGGGAAAAGGTGCTCGCCTGGTCGATGGCCGCGTGGATCTGGTCTCCGTCCACCGGAGAGAGGGCCAAGTTTCGATCCGTCGAGTCGGGCAGCAAATGTTCCACGACGGCGGAAAAGGCGGTTTTCACCAGCATTTCCTCCCCGTGGATGAGACAGATCGAGGGAAAATCGGCCGGCTTGCCTTTGAAAAGTTTTTCGGCGAGCGCGGAATGGGGAATTTCGGGCATGGGACCGGTTATTCCGGCATCCGGTTGAAGAGGATATGAACTGCGAAGATGGCGACGCCGACGGTGATCGCGCTGTCGGCCACGTTGAAGGAGGGCCAGTGGTACCGGCCGATGTAAAAGTCCAGGAAATCGACCACCCGCACGTCGAAGCGAATCCGGTCGATGAGGTTGCCGACGGCGCCGCCGAAAATCAGCGCCAGCCCGAAGGAGAGCCAGCGGCGCCGAAGGGGAACCTGGTGATACAGGTACAGCACGAAGATCGCCGCCGCGGAGGACAGCAGGAGAAACACCACCTTGCGCAGAAGGATCGATCCCCCGGCGAAAAAGCCGAAGGCGCCGCCGGGGTTTTGAATGTGGGTGATGTTGAAAAAGCCCGGAATCACCGGGATGGTTTCGTAGAGGGGCACCTGGGCGAGGATGATCGCCTTGGTGATCTGGTCCAGCAAAACGACGACGGCGGCGACGACGGCCAAACGGCCGTATTTGGCCGCCGGCCGCTCGTCGTCCGGATTTGCCCCGGTGTCGCGGGAAATTTCCATGGATTTCATTTCATTCCCGTTTTCCGATATCGCCTTCGTGGAGCGTTGTCCGTTTCGACGCGGGTTCGGGCGAGCGAAGAAACCCCCGCGGTCGGCGCGCTTCCGGTTGCGGCCCGCTATGCCATCCCCATCGCCGCCATCTGGTCCAGACACCGGGCGCAAATGGTCGGATGCTCGGCGTTTTCGCCCACGGTGGTGTCGTGGACCCAGCAGCGGCCGCATTTCTCGCCGGCCGCGTGGGCCACGGCCACGGTCAGGCCGTCCACCTCCTCGTCGGTGACGCCGTCGGCCGGCGGGGCGTCGACCACGGATGCTTTGGACACGATGAAATAGGTGTGCAGATCGTCGGCGTATCGGGTCAGCAACTCCCCGAGTTCGCCTTCTCCGTGAAGCGTCACGGCCGCGTCCAGGGGATGGCCGATGGTCTTGGCGGCCCGGGCCGATTCCAGCGCCCGCGTCACCGCGCCCCGAATCGATCGGAGCCGTCGCCAGCGCTCGGCCAGCGCGTCGTCTCGCCGGTCGTCCCGGATTTCCGGAAGATCGGCCAGGTGGACGCTTTCCGCCCGTCCATCCGCCGCCGGCATGTGAGCCCAGACCTCCTCCGCCGTGAAGGGCAGAATGGGGGCCATGATCCGCACCAAGGCGTCGAGAATTCCGTGCATGGCGGTCTGGGCGCTCCGTCGTTCGGCCGAACGGGCCGGCGAGGTGTACAGGCGATCCTTGAGAATGTCCAAATAGAAGGCCGAAAGATCCACCACGCAATAGTTGTACAATCGGTGGTAGATGACGTGAAATTCATATTCGTCGTAGGCCCGGCGGCAGCGGTTCACGAGCTGGGCCGCCGTGCGCAGCGCGTAGCGGTCGATCTCGGTCATTTCGTCCGGCCCCACCGCGTCCGTGGACGGATCGAAATCGGCCAGGTTGCCCAGGATGAATCGGGCCGTGTTGCGGATGCGCCGGTAGGCGTCGGAAAGTTGCTTGAGGATGTTGTCGGAGATTCGAACGTCGTCCCGGTAGTCCGAGGCGGAGACCCAGAGCCGGAGGATTTCCGCGCCGTACTTGTCGATCACCGCCTTGGGGGCCACCACGTTGCCCACCGACTTGGACATCTTTCGGCCGTGCTCGTCCACCACGAAGCCGTGGGTGAGCACCGATTTGTAGGGGGCCTTGCCCCGGGCGCCCACGGCGGTCAGGAGCGAGCTGTGGAACCAGCCCCGGTGTTGATCGCTGCCCTCCAGGTACAAATCGGCGGGCCAGGCCAGCTCCGGCCGGGCTTCCAGCACGGCGGCGTGGCTGACCCCGGAGTCGAACCAGACGTCCAGGATGTCGGTTTCCTTTTCAAAGGCGCTTCCCCCGCACTCGGAACAGCGGGTTCCCTCGGGCAGCAGCTCCTCGGCCGAGCGTTCGAACCAGGCGTCCGCGCCCTCGGCGGAGAACCGTTCGAAGATCCGGTCCACGATGGCCTCGTTGATGACCAGCTCGCCGCAGTCGGCGCAGTAAAAGACGGTGATGGGCACGCCCCAGGCCCGCTGCCGGGAAACGCACCAGTCGGGCCGGTTTTCGATCATGCCGTAAATCCGCTCCCGGCCCCAATGGGGAATCCATTGGACCCGATCGATTTCCTCCAGGGATTGTTTCCGCAGGCCGGTTTTGTCCATGGAGATGAACCACTGGGGGGTGGCCCGGAAGATGACCGGCTTTTTGCAGCGCCAGCAGTGGGGATAGCTGTGCTGGATGTGCTCCTCGGCCAGGAGGGCCCCGGCCTCTCGAAGCTTGGCGTTGATTTCCGGGTTGGCCTTGAAGACGAACTGGCCGGCGAAATATTCCACGTCGTCGGTGAACTTTCCGCCGTCGTCCACCGGGGAGTAGGCGTCCAAGCCGTAGGCCAGCCCCACCTCGTGGTCCTCCCGGCCGTGGCCCGGGGCGGTGTGAACGCAGCCGGTGCCGGTTTCCAGGGTCACGTGATCCCCCAGCACCAGCAGCGATTCCCGATCGTAGAGGGGATGGCGGGCCCGTTTTTTCTCCATGGCGGCCGGCGGGATTTGCGCCAGCACTTTGTAATCGGAATGGCCGAACCGGGCCATGCAGTCGGCCATCAGCTCCCGGGCCAGGATCAGCGTTTTGCCTTCGGCCTCCACCGCCACGTACGCGAATTCCGGATGCAGGGCGATGGCCAGGTTGGCGGGCAGGGTCCAGGGCGTGGTGGTCCAGATGACCACGGAGACGTCCTTCCCGGCCAGCTCCGGCGCCACGTCGCCCAGGTCGTCCATCATGGGAAAGGCCACGTAGATGGACGGGGAGCCTTCGTCGCCGTATTCGATTTCCGCCTCGGCCAGGGCCGTGCGGCAGGAGTTGCACCAGTAGATCGGTTTTTTGCCCCGGAAGAGCGTCCCCGCCAGCGCGAAACGGCCGCATTCCCGGGCGATGATCGCCTCGTAGACGTAGTTCATGGTCAGATAGGGATTTTCCCACTCGCCCATGACGCCCAGCCGCTTGAACTCGTCCCGCTGGATGTCGATGAACCGTTCGGCGTAGGCCCGGCACATGCGGCGCACTTCGGCCAGGGAGAGGTCTTCCTTGCGCCGCTTCTTTTTCGCCAGCTCCTTGTCCACGTTGTGCTCGATGGGCAGGCCGTGACAATCCCATCCGGGCACGTAGGGCGCGTCGAAGCCGGCCATCTGCCGGGACCGGACGATGATGTCCTTGAGAATCTTGTTGAGCGCGGTGCCGATATGGATGTTGCCGTTGGCGTAGGGCGGGCCGTCGTGGAGCACGAACCGAGGCCGTCCCGCGGAGGCCTCTCGAATTGTCTCGTACAACCGGCTTTCCTCCCAAGACCGAATCTGCTCCGGCTCCCGCTTGGAGAGATTGGCTTTCATGGGAAAGGAAGTGGAGGGGAGATTGAGCGTCTTTTTGTAATCCATTCGGTCCTCGCCGCCATTGGATGGTTGGTAATTTCCAAGAATAATTTCGGACAAATCCTACCCTTTAATCGCATTCCGTTCGAGTGTCAAGGAGATGTTCGGCGCGCCGGTCGGCGGGAAAAACGGGCGGGGAAAGCCTTCGGGGGAAAAGCCGGGATAAACCGGCCGCGGACGGTCTGGCGTTCGTCGCGCGAGGCGAACCGCTTTACAACGGCCGGAAAAAGGTTATGTTTCTCAATATTCCCAACCGGTTTGAATGCGATTGCACCGGAACGCTCGCCGTCGGCGAAGGACGGCCGACGGTGAACCTGAACCTAACGTGAAAGGGGCGTGCGATGGATGTGAAGAAGATTCTCTGGCCGACCGATTTTTCCCAGAACGCGGAGGCGGCGTTGCCCCAGGTCAAGTCGATGACCGAAAAGTACGGCGCGGAAATTCACGTGCTCTACGTCATCGAGGACACCGCCCACCACGAGCCGTGGTACGGGGCGTTCGGCAAGGACCATGTCCAGAAGTTGACGGATCACGCCAAGCGCACCGCGGGGGAACGGTTGGAGCAGATTTGTTCCAAATACCTCGAAGGCTGTCCGCTCTACATTCGCCACGTCGCGGTGGGCGATCCGGCGGAGGAAATTCTTTCCTTCATCGACAAGGAAGGCGTGGATCTGGTCATTATGGCCACGCGGGGCCAGAAGCCCAGCTTTCCCTTCGGCAGCGTGGCCGAGAAGGTGGTCAAGCATTCCCCCGTGCCCGTGACCACGGTGCCGGCGCCCAAGAAAGCGGAAGAAGCGGCCTGACGGATGATCGGGCGGACGGTTCGTTGAATGATTCGTCCAATGATCCGCCGAATGAATGGGCGGGACGCCGGGCCGATTCGATTCCGTTTCGGTTCAGTGCCCGCCGCACCCGCACCCGCAACTCCCGCCGCATCCCTCCACTTGGGCCGCCATGGCGCGAACCATCTCCCGCGCGTCGGGACGTCGAACGTCCAGGATGTTCACGGCGAGAGCGACGGCGTCGGAATCTTCGGGCATGGGCGGCGGGACGACCGGCAACTCCCCGAAAAAGTCGTTCAGCTCTGAACGGGAAAGCGTGACCGAGATCGTTTCCCCCCGGGATTTGCCCAAAAGCAGATTCTCGAACGGCGTCATTCCGGAAGACAACAGGCCGAGGATCAAGGACTGGGGAAGGGTTTCCGCTCCCCGGGACGCATCATCTTCCGGCGAGGTGGCCCGAAGGGTGAACGTCGCCCGGGTCAGGGGCGCGATTTCATGCGGGATCGAATCGTTCATCGAAAAATCTCCTTGTCTCGCCGCCCTGGGCGAAGCGGAACAACCGCGAAATCCATTTCGTTTTCCGGTCGCTCTCGATTTTCCCCGGCAACGGGACCCAACGTCGAATCCGCCCGAAAGCGAGGGCGAGAAAACCGGGCGGAGATGGGGGGATCGGCGGAAAACCGATCCAAGAGGTCGAAGGGGGCGAAATTGGGCGGAAGGCTATCCGGGAACGTCCTTGGGCGCTTCCATTTCCTTGATGCGGGACCAGAGCTGCTCGGCGTCTCGGGCGCCCGACACGCCCTCCAAAAATCGGGGTTTCTTGCAAAGCCCCGAAATGGCGGCCAGCGCCCGAAGATGGAGGGTGGTTTCGTTTTCCGGGACCACCAGGCCGAAAATCACCTCCACCGGCCGGCCGTCCAGCGCGTCGAAGGGAATCGGGTTTTCGGGGCGGATCATCAGCAGGCAAAGCGTCTCCACCGACGGCGTCAGAGCGTGCGGAATGCCCAACCCGCCGCCGATTCCCGTGCTCATCATCATTTCCCGCTTGGCCAGCGCGCCGTACACCGCCACCGAATCGGTGGTCAGTCCGAGCCGGTCCAGCGCGCGGGCGATGAATTGCAATACGTCGTCCTTGGCGGGCAGGGAAACGTCCAGGTGAATATGCGAGGGCGGCAAGACGGCGGAAATCTTCATAACTTGGAATGTAACAGCCCGTTGGCGGAATCGTCAATCTTTTTCCCGCCGCCGGAGCGGGGGACGGCGGAGAAGCCTTCGCCGTCCTTGTTTGAAGCCCCTTTTTGACCGATGGGACGAAAAACAAAACCAGAGGAGAAGACATGGTGAGGGAATTGCTGAAATCCTTTCCGGTGATCATCGAAATTCCCGTGGCCTGGGGCGAGATGGACGCCTTCGGCCACGTAAACAACATCATCTATTTCCGATACTTCGAAAGCGCCCGAATCGCCTATTTCGATCATGTGGGCTACGAGTCGCTGATGAAGGAGGAAGGGCTCGGTCCCATTTTGGCCGCCACCTCGTGCCGGTATCGGCTGCCGCTGACCTTTCCGGATACGGTTTCGGTGGGGGCGCGGGTGGCCTCGGTGGAGACCGACCGGTTCCGCATGGAATATCGAGTGGTCAGCCACCAGCATCAGAAGCCGGCGGCGGAAGGCGACGGAGAGGTGGTTTCCTACAATTACCGCGAAGGCGCCAAGGCCCCGTTGCCGGACGCCGTTCGGTTGCGGATCGAAGCCATCGAAGGCGGCGTTGGAGAGTCCGAGTAGGACATTCCGGATTTGGCGGGGCGACCGTTTCCCGGCGCCGTTCCTTTTTGCTTTCATCCGCCTTTTTCGCAATCCGACCTTCTTTGATCCGGAAATCCCATGCGCGCCGACCGCCCACACAACAAGAAAATGGAGAGTTCATGTCGTTGGCCGATTTGAAGGAGTTCTGGGAGATCGTGGTGGACGTCTGGGTCAACGGCCTGTACGGGGTGGACATCGGCCGGTACGTCACCGCGATCGGGATTTTCCTTTTATTCCTTCTTTTGCGCCGGCTGTTTACCCGGGTGGTCTCCTACCGGTTGCGCCACTACACGGAAAAGACCACCAACAAGTTCGACAATCGGCTGGTTTCCGCCCTGGAACCGCCCATTCGATTCGTGCCCATCGTCATGGGCGTGTTTTTCGCCGCCCAGCACCTGGCCTTGGACGGCATTGCCGGGACTTTTTTGTACAAGGTCAATCGATCCCTGGTCGCCTTCGCGATTTTCTGGGGGCTTTTCAACGCCATCGAACCCCTCAGCTTCTGGTTTCGGCGGCTGGAGCGGGTGTTTACCCCCTCCCTGGTGGAATGGCTCATCAAGGCCGCCAAGGGGGCGTTCTGCTTCATCGGCGCGGCGACGATCCTGGAGGTCTGGGGAATTCAGGTGGGTCCCATCATCGCCGGCATGGGGCTGCTGGGCGTGGCCGTGGCGCTGGGCGCCCAGGATTTGTTCAAGAATCTGATCTCCGGGATTCTAATCCTGTCCGAGCGGCGGTTTCAGCTGGGAGACTGGATTCGGGTGGACGGCGTGGTGGAGGGCACCGTGGAGTCGATCGGCTTTCGGTCCACCCTGGTGCGGCGTTTCGACTACGCGCCGGTCTACGTGCCCAACGCCAAGCTGTCCGACAGTTTGGTGATCAATTTCAGCAAGATGACCCATCGGCGAATTTACTGGAAAGTCGGCATCCGCTACGGCGCGACGGTGGACCAACTGCGGGAGATTCGGGACGGGATCGCCGACTATTTGAACGAAAATCCCGATATCGTGAAACCGCCCTTCGGCGAGCTGTTCGTCTGCGTGGACGGTTTCGGGGAATCTTCCATCGATTTGATGGTCTATTGCTTCACCCGGACCACCGCCTGGGGCCAGTGGCTGACCATCAAGGAGGCGCTGGCGTTTCGGATCAAGGAGATCGTCTTCGCCGCCGGCGCGGATTTCGCGCTGCCCAGCCGGTCGCTCTATGTGGAGACCATGCCGCGTGGACCGGCGGAGCGAATGCCGGTTTCCGGGCCGGAGGAGGGAAAAGAAGATTCCGGGGAATCGGGTCGTCCGGCAGCGGATTCTTCCCGGCCGATCCGAGAAATTGAAAGCCCGTTTTCCGGATCGCCTTCTGGGGAGGGGGAAAGCGGGGCATGAGAGAATTCATAGGGGCAGTTTTTAATTAGCCCAATTATTCGTCGCAAACCGGGTTTTCACGGAGCCATTGGACAAAATCCGAAAGTGTGATCTCCTCGGTGAGGATAAGACGGTTTTTATTGTCCAGGTGTAGGTGAGGAATCGGGGTTCCGATGTTCTCGGGATTGATTTTTCCAAACTTCATCCGGAGGGCTCGGGGGTCCGGGGCGTTGTCGAAACCTGCGGCCACGATCCCTTCACGGAGGGCGTAAAACCGATATTTTCTTTCCCGGCCCGCTCGGAGTTCCGTGACGAAAATTTCACAGAATTCATATTTTCCGCGTAGCGTCAGCAGGGCACGTTTCGGCGTGGTGTCCAAGTGGTAAAGCACATCCTGAAATGCTTTTTCCGCAATATGGATTAGCTCATCAAAATGTGGGTAAGCCGCTGTGTCCAATCATCCATGCCCTTTCGGCAAAATTCCCATTCCGCCAAGTCGGATTCCCACATCCAATGACCCGCCTCCTCCAGTTTTTCCAGGTACGCTTCGTTTTTCGCGGTTTGCGTGGCAAATTCTTTAAAATCGCATTCGTATTTTTCCCGGAAATCCTGGTCCCTCCGTTTGAGTTCATCAATTTTTTCCGAGATCAGCGTTACGGCGTAGTGCTGAATTGCCCGTTCCACAGCCCTTTTGGGTTCCATGGAAAACGCGCGAAAAATCTCCGAATATTGATCGTTTAGGCGAATTTTTTCCATAAGCGAAACTTTGTTTCGATGTCTCTCGTCGGCGTTTCATGGAGAGAAGGATTGGTGGAATGATTCATGAGAGATTTTAATGGACGCCGCCACCAAGGTAAAGAAAAATTTCCGCTCAAGCCTCAACGAACACGTCAAAACTCCCTTCCGCCCGCCCATTGCCGAATCACCACCGTCTCGCCGATTTCGATGTCGTTGAGGAAGGTTTCGCCGCTGGTGTGGCGGGAGAAGGTGGCCGCGAAATCCGAGATGAAGGCGTTCTCCCCGGCCTGGAACCGTTTGGGCGGCTCGTCGATTTCGGCGAAATTGCCGCCGCCGAGCCGTTCGGAAGCCACCGAAGCGTCCGAGTCGATGCCGTCGGCGGTCAGCGCCCGCCCCGCGCGCTCCCTCCGGTTCACCGCAAATACATCTCCTCGATCTCCGCCGCCCAACGTTCCGCCACGATCTTTCGGCGCAGCTTCATCGTGGGCGTCAGCTCTCCGGCTTCCACGGTGAAGGGGCGGTCCAGCAGGCGGAATTCTCGGATCTGTTCGTAATCGGCGAGATTGCGGCACGCCTGGCGGATGCGGTCCTTGAACAGGTCCCGGACTTCCGGCCGCGCCAGCAACGTTTCGGGGGGTTCTTCGGGCAACCCCTTTTGGGCCGCCCAGGTCGTCAGGGCTTCAAAATTGGGCACGACGAGCGCCGAGACGAATTTCCGGCCGTCGGCCACGATCATCGCCTGATCCACCATGGGCTCGACGCCCAGGGCGGTTTCCAGCGCCTGGGGCGCGACGTATCGGCCGCCGGAGGTCTTCATCAGCTCCTTGATGCGGCCGATGATCCGCAGCTCCCCGTTGTCCTGGATTTCCCCTTCGTCTCCGGTTCGAAACCAGCCGTCCGCCGTAAACGCCTCGGCGGTCGCCTCGGGTCGGTCGTGGTAGCCGGCCATCACGTTGCCGCCGCGAATCTGGATCTCCCGATCCGCGGGGTCGATCCGCACCTTCACCTCCGGAAGCGGAAGCCCCGCATTTCCGAATCGGAATTTTCCGCCCGTCCGGCAGGTGACGGTGGCGGTGGTTTCGGTGAGGCCGTATCCGCACAGCAGGGGCAGGCCCAGCGCGAAGAAAAACTGATCGATTTCCGGAGAGATGGCCGCCCCCGCGCAGGGCATGAATCGAAGGCGTCCGCCGAGCGCCTCGCGGATTTTTTTCAGCGCCAGCCGGTCGTGAAGCCGGAATTGCAATTTCAACAGCAACGGTTCCTGGCTTCGCAGCGGGTCCCGCGCGCAAAGTCGGTGGAAGAGCCCCGCGCGAATTCCCCGATCCAACAGGCGCCGCTTCCACCGGGACGCCGCCTCCCGACGGGCCATGATTTCCTGGTGCATTTTTTCGGCGAAGCGGGGGACGACGCACATCACCGTGGGCCGGACGGCCGGCAGCGCCCAAAGGATTTCCCGAGGCTCTTCCAGGTAGGCCACCACCGCGCCCCGGTCCAGGGCGTAGAGGGTCCAGGTGCGCTCGAAAACGTGGCTCAGGGGCAGAAAGCAGAGGGAAACGTCCTCCTCGCCCACGGGCGGAATCTGGCTTTCGTGAGCCCGGCACTGGAATTCCAGGTTTCCCCGGCGCAGCGCCACCCCTTTGGGCCGGCCGCTGGCGCCGGAGGTGTAAATGAGGGTGAGCACGTCGGATTCGTCGTGGCGACCCAGCCGGGCGACCCGTTCGGCCTCGTCCCCCTCGTTTCGGCCCCGTTCCCGAAGTTCCCCCAGCGTCATGGGGCGTTCCGCCTCTTCGTCCGCGGAGGGTGGAGAGAGGTCGGGTTCCGGATCGTCCAGAAGAATCACTCGTTCCACGCCGGACGTCCGTTCCCGGGCCGTCCGGGCTTTTTCCAGCGATTCCCCCGGTCCCGAAAAAAGAAGGCGGATTTCGGCGTCCGTCGCGATGAAGGCCGCCTGTTCCGCCGAACCGGCCGCGTGAATCGGGGTGGGGATCGCCCGGATCATCTGGGCCGCCAGATCGACGACGGTCCACTCCGGACGATTGGGCGATAAAATTCCGATCGATTCCCCCTCCCGGACGCCCAGGGCCAGCAGGCCCAGGGCGGTTTCCCGAACCATGTCGCCCAGGTTCCGCCAGGACAGGTCCCGCCATTCCCCGTCCCGGAAATACCGGACGGCCGTTTGAGCGCCGGATTCCTCCGCCCGCGCCAGAAACCGTTCCAGATAGTGTCGCTCCGCCATTCCAAAAGCTCCTTTTCTTCCAGATGGCCGGGGAGGAAGACGCCCGGCGGCCCGTTTTGTCGGCTTTTGTATCTCATGGGGTCGGATTGTCAACGGAATTCCCCGGAGGTCGGTGGACCCGCCGAGAACCGGTTCTGGAATATTTCGGTTGATTTTTATAATGAAAAGAATAGAGTCTACCGGGAATCAGACCGCTTTTTCGGGGGAGGCGATGCGTGAAAACTGACTACCAGCACCTCAATGTCGAAATCCGGGACGGCGTCGCCATCGGCCGGGTGGCGCCGCCGCCGAAGAACGCCTTTTCCGAGGCTCTCGCGTCGGATTTGTCCGGGCTGCTCCAGGCGGTTCTGGAGGATCCGAACATTCAGGCGCTGATCCTGACCGGAACCGGCCGCCATTTCATCGGCGGCGCGGACATCGACGCCCTCTTGCGGCTGCGGGATCGAGAGACCTGCCTCGCCCAGACGCGGGGCTATCACCGCCTGCTGACCGCCATCGAAACCGCCGGCAAGCCGGTCATCGCGGCCATCAACGGCCACTGTTCCCGTTCCGGGCTGGAAGTGGCCATGGCCTGCCACTACCGGGTGGCGGCCCGGGGCCGGCGGCTGGGGCTGCTGGAGGTTCGGTTCGGCCTGATTCCCGGTCTTGGCGGCACCCAGCGGCTTCCCCGGCTGGTGGGCATCAAAAAGGCGCTGCGGATGATCACCGAAGCCCGGGACATTCCCGCCGACGAGGCCAAGGAGGTGGGCCTGGCGGACGAGGTGGCCGAGCCCGACGACCTGCTCGACCGCGCCATCATCGCCTCGCGGCTGTTCAGCTCCGGCCGGATCAACTTTCGGATGCGGATGACCAGCCGCCGCTTCGACAAGCTGCTGAGCGTCAATGAAAAGCAGGAAATCATCGGCAGCGTCCAGGACCGGCTGGAGGAAACCGCCCGGGGCTATCCCGCGCCCTTCAAGGCGGTGGAAGCGGTGGAGCGGGGCCTGGGCATCAATTTTCGAGGCGACATCGAGATGGAGTCGGAGCTGTATTGCGACTGCGCCCTGTCCCCGGTTTCCCGCAACCTCATCACCCTGTTTCAAAACACCAAAACGGCCGGCCAGATTTCCCGGGTGCGGGAAGAGAAGCCTCGGAAGATTCAAAAGGTCGGCGTGCTCGGTTGCGGAAATCTGGGACCGGGGGTGGCGGAACTGCTGCTTCGAACCGGCTTCGAGGTCTGGCTGTGGGGCCGAAGCGAGGAACATCTGCGCCGGGGGACGGAGCGGGTCCGGGCCGGCTTCGTCCGGGACGTCCGGCGGCGCCGGGCCGAGGCCAAGGCGGTGGAGCGGCTGCTGAACCAGCGGTTTCACCCGGTGATCCAGATCGAAAAAATGGACCGGATCGACCTGGCGGTGGAGGCGGGCGCCGAGGCGCTGGAAAGCAAGCAGGGACTCCTGCGCCGACTGGAAAAATCCTGCGGCCCCGAGACGGTGCTGGGCACGGCGACCTCCGCCCTTTCCGTGGGGGAAATCGCGGCCCTGCTGGAAAAGCCGGAACGGGCGGTGGGGCTCCGATTTTTCAATCCGCCGGGGAAAATCCAGCTTGTGGAAATCACCCCCAGCCGCCGCACCGACGACCGGGTGCTGGCCACCTGCGTGGATTTCGCCCGTCGCTGCGGGAAGGTCCCCTTCGTGGCCGCCGACGGGCCCGCGTTTTTCGCCTCCCGGCTTTTGTTCACCCTGGTCGGCGAATCCTGCTTCCTGGTGGCCGACGGCGTCAATCCCTTCAGCATCGACAAGGCGATGACCGAGTTTGGCCTGCCCATTGGTCCCGTCCAGCTTTGCGACGTGATCGGGGCCGACCTTGTGGCGACCGCCTCCCGCCATCTTTCCGGCCATCTGGGCCGCCGTTGGCCTTCGCCGCCCCTGCTTTCCGATTTGGTCGCCACCGGCGGGCTGGGGCGAAAAACCGGGCTGGGCTGGTACGACTACAACGCCGACACGCCGACCCTGAACCTCAAGTATCTGGAAGTGGTCAAGGCCCACCTGGGCAAGGAAAATCGGAACCCCCGGAAGATGGGTTCGGAGGCGATCCAGGCCCGCCTGCTGGCCCGCGCGGTGAACGAGGCCGCCTTCATGATGGAGGAGGGAATGAAATCGACCCCGGCGGCCATGGACCTGGCGGTGGTGTACGGAGTGGGGTTTCCGCCGTACAAGGGCGGCCTGTTTCGCTACGCCGACGCCCGGGGGGTTTCCCGGATTGTCGAACTGCTTCAGAATCTGGCCGCGGAAAAAGGCGCCCGCTTCACTCCGGCCGCCCGGCTGCGGGAAATGGTCAAGAAAGGCCGTCGGTTCTACGACGACGTGCGTTGAGTTCGGCAGGAAATCCGGTTTCGGCGGGCGGTTTTCTTTCCGCGCCCTTCCCGGCCGGAACCGTTCGCGGCGTCCGTTGCGCGGCATCCGGGCCCTCCATCCCGGCCCGTTCGCCACCCTCCCGCGAAGCCCGCTTCACTTCCGCTCGACTTCCAAAATCCAAAATTCAAAAAGGACCGCATCACATGGACGCGTTTTTCCATCCTCGGGGCATTGTTCTCGTGGGCGCCACCGCGACGCCCGCCAAAGGCGGCTACGCCATCTTCAAAAACCTGACCATCGGATTCGACGGACCCATTTTTCCGGTGAACCCCCGCTACGCCGAAATCGAGGGGCATCCCTGTTATCCTTCCGTGGCCGACGTGCCCGGCCCGGCCGACCTGGCCATCGTCTTCGTTCCCGCCCGCATGGTGCCCGACGTGGTGCGCGAATGCGGGAAAGCGGGGATTCGCGGGATTATGCTGGAGTCCGGCGGCTTCGCCGAAAGCGGGCCGGAGGGCGAGGCGCTGCAAGAAGCGGTGGCCGCCGCCGCCCGGGAATACGGCGTGCGCATCTGGGGACCCAACTGCATGGGGCTGGTGGACGCGGTTCGGGGCCTGGTCTTCTCCTTCGTGGCGCCGGGCATCTGGGACACCCTTGCCCCCGGCGACGTTTCCCTGATCGTCCAGAGCGGGATGCTCTCCGGCGCGTTTCTCATCGACAACATGACCCGGGGCATCATGGGCATAAGCAAGGTCTGCTCGGTGGGCAACAAAATGGACGTGGACGAGTGCGACCTGATGGAATATCTGATCGAAGACCCGGACACCGGATGCGTCGGGCTCTATCTGGAGGCCATCCCCAACGGGCGGCGGTTTGTCGAACTGTGCCGCCGATCTCCCAAGCCGGTGGTGGTGCTCAAGGGCGGCCAAAGCCGGCGCGGGGCGGAGGCGGCCCGCAGCCATACCGCCAGCATGGCCGGAGACCGGGAGGTGGTTCGCGGCGCCTTGGCCGGGGCGGGGGTGATTCAGGCCCACGATTTTCAGCAGATGATGGACGTTTGCCGAACCCTGGCCGCCTTTCCGGACGTGAAGGGGGAGGGCCGGGTGGCGGTGCTGACCTACAGCGGCGGGGCCGGGATCGTCTCCGCCGATTTCATGGAAGATCTGAATCTGACGCCCGCGACCCTTTCCGAGGAGAGCCTGGCGGAATTGCGGACGGTGTTCCCGGAATGGATGCAGCCGGGCAATCCGGTGGATTTGTGGCCCGCGGTGGAGCGCAACGGGGCCGAGGCGGCCTACGGCGCGGCGGCCCGGGCGGTGGCGGCCGATCCGAACGTGGACGCCGTGTTCATCCATGCCTTCGCCGGCGGCTTCGCGCTGAACCCGAACTTGCCCGCCCTGGTGTCCACGATTCAGGCCGCCGGCAAGCCCTGCGTCTGCTGGCTGATGGGCGTGGACGCCGACGCCCGGGCCTTCCAGAAGCAGGCCCGGGAAATGGGCATGCCGGTCTTTCGGGAGGTCTACCGGGCCGTCGAATGTCTGGCGGCGGTGTTCGAGCGAAAACGGATTCGGCCGGGTTCTCCGGCGTCGGTTTCCGTGCCCGAGCTGCCGGAATCGGTGCGGGAGCGGCTGGAGATGGCGGGCGGGGTGCTGGACGAGGCGTTGTCCAAAACGGTGCTGGCCGAGATGGGGATTTTGGCGGTGGAGGAAGCGGTGGTCACGACCGCAGAAGAGGCGAAAGCGGTGGCGGAGCGGTTTGGCTGGCCGGTGGTGCTGAAGGGGCTGCGGCCGGGAATGGTCCACAAGACCGAGGCCGGGCTGGTGCGGATGGGGGTGGATTCGGAAGCCGCGCTGGAATTGGCGTTCACGGAACTG
>CAYFVR010000077.1:0-6760 GCA_964346545.1 uncultured Desulfobacterales bacterium
CGGGACGTTTTCGGTGGAGACTATCCGTTGCGGCGGGGAAGGTCAAACCCGGTCCCGGTTTTCGGCGCCCCGCCGTCCCGATCTCCGAAAACCGCCGCCGATCCAAACATGAATCCAAACATGAATGCGCCAGCCATGGACACGCCCCATTCCCAAAACGATCCGAGTCGCTACGCCATCGTGATCCCCCTGTACAACCATCGGGATCGAGTGGAAAGCGTCGTGAACGGCGCGGCGGCGCCGGGAATGCCGGTGTTCGTGGTGGACGACGGTTCCACGGACGGTTCGCCGGATCGGGTTCCAAAGCAACCCGGCGTGACGCTTCTCCGCCACCCCGAAAACCGGGGCAAGGGCGCGGCGCTGCTCACCGGCTTCGCGGCGGCGGCCGAAGTGGCCAACTGGGCCGTGACCATCGACGCCGACGGCCAGCACGATCCGGGGGACATCCCGACACTGCTCCGGGTTATTCCGGCGGATGTCCGTCCCATCGTGGTGGGCCATCGCCAAGGCATGGTCGGCGAGGCCGGGGTTCCCTGGACCAGCCGGTTTGGCCGGGGGTTTTCCAATTTTTGGGTGCGCTGCTCGGGCGGCCCCCGGATGGCCGACTCCCAGAGCGGTTTCCGCGTCTATCCCCTCCCCGAAGCTCTGGGCCTCAACGTCAAAGCCCGCCGGTTTCAGTTCGAGGTGGAGGTGCTGGCCAGGGCCGGGTGGCGCGGCATTCCCGTGCTGGAAACGCCCGTCTCCGTCAACTACCACGGCGGCGTGGACCGGATTTCCCATTTCCGGCCCTTCGTGGATTTCGTTCGCAACTCTCGCACCTTCGGACGGCTGATCGTCCAGCGGATTTTCATCCCGGCCGGCATTCGGAAACGGTGGTGTTCCCTGGGCAAACTTTCTTCCGCCGACCGGTCGGGACGCTGAACCGCCGTGAGCGCCCTCTTCTATCGAAGCACCACCGCCGTCTCCCGCCGGGTGGGCCATTGGTTCTTCCGGCTTTCCGCCTGGTTCGTGGCCACCGGCTATTTTTTCCTGTTCCCGAAACGGGTGGCCGTCAGCGTCCGATTCTACCGGGCGCTTTATCCCGACCGATCCGCCGCCTACGCGCTCGGGTGCGCCTGGCGGCAGTACCACAATTTCACGGAGGTGTTTCTGGACCGGCACCGGCTGGAGGCCGGGGAGCGGATCGAATACGACTCCCAGGGCTGGGAACATCTGGAAGCGGCGGTGGCCGAGGGAAAGGGCGGCATTCTGCTGATGTCCCACCTGGGCAACTGGGAGATGGCCGCCCACCTGCTGAAACGAAAGGGGAAAGCCATTCCCCTCATGCTCTACATGGGCGCCCGGAACCGGGAGCAGATCGAAAAAATGCAGAAGGAAAGCCTGGCCGAAAGCGGCATTCGGGTGGTGACCGCGGACCCGGACGGCGGCTCGCCCTTCGACATCCTGGAGGGACTTTCGTTTCTGCGGTCCGGCGGCATCGTCTCCATGACCGGCGACGTGATCTGGCACAAGGACCAGCGGGCGGTCCCGGTGGAATTTCTGGAGCACGAGGCACGGGTTTCGGAAATCCCCCACACGCTGGCGCTGGTCTCCGGCGCGCCGATCCTGGTTTTGTTCACCTTTCGGACGGGAAACGCCCGCTACGCCTTTTCCCTGACCGAACCCCGTCCCGTCCGGGCGGAAAGCCGGGCGGATCGAAACGCGGCGGTGCGCCGATCCGCACAGGCCTACGCCGATCTACTGGAGAAGACGCTGCGGGAACACCCCCTGGAATGGTACCACTTCCGGCCGTTTCTTGGGAAAAAGCGATCCGATTCGGACGCGCGGGCCGGAAGCATGGAACATTCCCAAAAGATTTAGCGGGTTACGCCGCTGGTTTCATCTTGACTTTTCCCCCCGTTTCGATTTTAATCGGGGATTCGACGCCGCTGGACGCCGTCCGTTTTTCTTTCCCCGGGACTCCCCGCGACGGCGGGATCGCGCCGACCTTTTTCACAGACCCCAATCGCGCATGGCGACAGAGCGGAAGCGCCGTTCCCGATCGCGCCCGCCGTTTCGCCCGCGAAGAAAAAAATAGCCGTTTATGGACGTGAATCGCGAAGAACTTCAGCAAAATCTGCTGCAAATTTTCGAGGAAAACTTCGAAATCGAAAATCCCGGCCTGGACGACGACCTGCGGGACGAGCACGAATTCGACAGCATCGACGCCATCGAACTGCTGGTGGAAATCGAGCAGATGCTGGGATTTTCCCTGAGCCAGGAAGAAAAGAAGGCGGCGATGGACGTCCGGACGTTGAACCAGATTTGCGATTACGTGGAGAATGTTGTCGCCGGTCGGGGCTGATTCTACTTTGGTAAATTGCTCGGGCAGCGGCTTTCTCCCCCTTTTGTAAAGGGGGGCGGGGGGATTTTTTGGACCGGAAGACTCCGTTTTCACTTCTAAAACACCAAAGTACCAAAGTAGAATTACCGATCAATTTCCAATTTTAGCTTCGATAAGGTGGCAAGCTGGTTTCCGGCGTTCTTTACCCGATGGGAAATTGGGAGATCAATGTCTACGATTTTGTTTGCATTGCTTGTCTTTGTCTGCATTGGAATTTTTGTCGTTTCAATTGGCGTTGGGATCGGTTTCGCTTTGTCAAAGATGATATCTGGCATGGGTATTGGTATGGCCATTCTCGCCGGCGCCATCTTTTCTGTCGGAATCATCGATTTCTGGGCAAGATTGCTTTCCTTGATCAACAGATTAGAAGAGGGTTCCGATGATATAGAAAACTTGGATATCGACGAACCATTGGTTATTATGCCAGAGAGGCTATTGAAACGCTCAAAGTTCCGCACAAAAAAGAAAAAAAGATAAAAGACATCTTCCGACTGGATTGAATTGCCATACCAAATTTTGAATTCTGTTTTTATTCAATACTTATTCTTCTCTCCCCGCCCCAAAACCATTCCGCAAACCACCACGGGAGCCCCATGGAACGACGCGTCGTCATCACCGCCGGATCGGCCATCACGCCCATCGGCCATGGCCGGGCCGACATGGTCCGAAGCCTTCGGGAAGGCATTTCCGGGGTCCGGCCCCTGCGCGAGGACGGTCTGTTGACCGGCCGCATCCACTCCGGCGTCTTCGGCACCGTGGACTACCCGGTGGAATACGATTTCAAGCGCAATTTCCGCAAAACCATGGGGCCGGTGGCCTACTACGCCTGCCAGGTGGTCAAGGAAACCCTGGAAGCGTCCGGGCTGGACGAGGATTTCATCACCTCCGGCCGCCTGGGCGTGGCCTTCAGCTCCACCCACGGCAGTCCAACGGTCCAGCGGAGCATCTACAAAAAATTCTTCGCGGATTCCGCAACGGAATTTTCCAGCATCGGCGCGGTGGACTACCTGAAATCCATGGTCCACACCACCGCCGTGAACATCACCAAAATGTTCGGCATCACCGGCCGGATCATCGCCTCCTCCACCGCCTGCACCACCAGCAGCCAGTCCATCGGCTTCGGCTACGAAACCGTCAAGTTCGGCCTCCAGGACGCCATGGTTTGCGGGGCCGCGGACGAATACGACACCACCACCGTGGCCGTCTTCGACAACCTGCTGGCCTGCTCCACCGCCTTCAACGACCGCCCCCACGCGACCCCCCGCCCCTTCGACGAGGACCGGGACGGACTTGTGGTCGGCGAAGGCGGCGCGGCCGTGCTGCTGGAGGAATACGAACACGCCAAGCGCCGGGGCGCGGAGATTCTGGGCGAAATCGTCGGCTTTTCCTGCAACAACAACGGCGGCGACCTGATTCTGCCCAACGTGGACGGCATCAAAAAAACGATCCAACTGGGGCTGGAGAGCGCGGGCATCGGCCCCGAAGCGGTGGATTTGGTCAGCGCCCACGCCACCGGCACCAAAATGGGCGACGTGATCGAGGCCATGGCCATCCGCGCCCTCTACGGCGAAGGCCCCCGGGTGGTGGGGTTGAAAAGCTACATGGGCCACACCATGGGCACCTGCGGCGCCATCGAGCTGCTGCTGCTGCTTTACATGATGGAGGAAGGATTCGTGGCCCCGACCCTGAATCTGGAAAACGTGGACAAGCGCTGCGGCGGCCTCCGCCACGTCACGCAATTGGAAGAAACCGAAGTGAAAACCGCCGCCCTCCAGAATTTCGCCTTCGGCGGCGTAAATACCTGCGTCATGGTTCGCCGGTTCGATGGTTGAGACGGCCGAAACGGAGGAACGCCGGGTCCCGGCCTGGGCCGCCCGCCTCAAGCCGGTCGCCGATCCGCTGATCACCATTGCGGCCTGGACCTACTACCTCCTGGGCTTCCTCCTGTTTTTTTCCCCGTTCTACCTGCTGGCCCACGCCGCCGGCGGGGATCGGGAAGCGGCCTTTCAGCGATTGAACCATCGGTTCTACCGGGGATTTTTTGGGCTGGTTCGATGGATCACGCCGGGTCTCCGGTTTCGGATCCCCGACGAAATCCGCCATATCCGGGGGGCGGTCATCATCGCCAACCACGTCTCCTATCTCGATCCGATTCTGCTCATCTCTCTCTTTCCCCGGCAGAAGACCATCGTCAAATACACCTTTTTCCGGGTGCCGGTTTTCGCCCGGGTGCTCAAAATCTCCGGCTATCTGCCCTCCACCACCGAAGGCGATCTGGATCGGATCATGATCCGACAAATGGAAACCATGGACCAGTTTCTGGCCGACGGCGGGAACCTGTTCATTTTTCCCGAGGGCACCCGGAGCCGGGACGGCCGAATCGGCCCGTTCAACAAGGGCGCGTTCAAAATCGCCCGGAATTGCGGGGCGCCCATCCGGGCGCTGCGCATCCGGAACACCGACCGGCTCTTCACCCCCGGCCGATTTCGCTTTCACACCTGCATTCCCACCACCATCGAAATCGAATCGGTCGGAACGCTGGAGCGGTCGGCGCTGGAAAGGGGACGGCCCCTGTCGGAAATCATGGAAGAGGCCCGGACCCTGCTGGAAACGCCCGCCCATGAAACCCGTTGATGCCAAGGCCCGAACGGCCATCGTCGTCGGCTCCGGAATTGGCGGCCTGTCCACCGCGATCCTGCTGCGAGAGGCGGGGCTGGACGTCACGGTCGTGGAAAAGAATCCCGCGCCCGGCGGCCTCACGCGGGGCTATTTCCGCAAGGGCATCGAGTGCGAGGTGGGCGTCCACTATCTGGGCGCGTTGGGCGAAGGGCAGGTGCTCCGCCGCCTGTTCGAACTGCTGGGCGTGGCCGACGCGATTCCGGTGGAGCGGATGGGGCGGAACGGGGTCGTGGACCGCTACCTCTTCGACGATTTCACCTTCGACATGCCCGAGGGGCTGGACGCCTACGAAGAAAATCTCCGGGCGGCCTTCCCGGCGGAAGGTTCCGCAATCGCGGGATTCATGGCCCGGCTTCGGCCCGCCGCCCGGCGGCTGGACCGGCTGGAAATGCTCCAGGCCGATCCCAGCCAGGCCGGGTTTTTGGACGATTTCGAATCTCTGGGGGAATTCCTGACGAAGCTGGGCTGTTCCCCCGGCCTCCGGGCCGTGCTGTCGGTCCCCTCCTGCTGGATCGGCGTGCCGCCGGAAGAATGTCCGGTGTTCTACCACGCCATGGCCTTGTCCAGCTATCTGCTCTCCTCCTGGCGGCTGACCGAGGGCGGATCGGCCATGGCGGACGCCTTCGCGGAACGGGTTCGGGCCTTGGGCGGAGAAATCGTTCTGGGAAAAGCCGTCGCGGAGATCGAAGTCCAGGACCGAACCGTCCAAGGCGTTCGGCTGGCGTCGGGCCAAACGCTGACCGCCGACTGCGTGGTGGCGGCGATTCATCCCGCCGCCGTCCTCCAACTTTTGTCCGAGGAAGCGGTCCCGGCCCGCTACCGGAAACGCATCGCCGGCCTTCGAAACACCCACGGAATTTTCTGCGCACAGGCGTCGGTGGACGCGACGGCCCATCCCGAGATTCCCCACAACCTGTTCCGCATCCGCCGGGACGAACGCGGCGGGCTGGCCGAGATGAAATACTGCCAGATTCGCAGGACCCGCCGGCCGGGCCGGAACCTGCTTTCCATCCTGACCGCCGGGGACACGGAATTCTGGGCCGGATGGCGAAACACCCGGACGGGAACGCGGGGAGCCGACTACGCGAACGCCAAACGGGAACGGGCCCTCGGTTTGCTTCGGGAAAGCGAGGCGGTTCTCGGTTCGCTCCGCGATCCGGAATTGCTGGACGCGTACACGCCCCTCACCCTCCGGGATTGGGTGAACAGCCCGAATGGCACGGCCTACGGCGTTCTGCGGTCGTGCGACCAAATGCTCTCGGCCGCCATGCTCAACCGGACGCCGGCGCGGGGCTTGTTCCTCGCGGGCCAGAGCGTATTGGCGCCGGGCGTTTTGGGAACGATCATGGGATCGCTGGTGACGGCCCGGTTCGCGCTGGGGGCGGAGCGGTTTCGGGGCGAAATTTTGGGGAAATTGGGGTAGGATATTCGTACGCTTCCAAATTCGAAGAAATATCTTTGGATTGGCAACGTTTGCGTTTTCGAACCACAGGGATGCGCGGGTAGGGGCAGGCCCCCGTGCCTGCCCTTTGGCGAGCAGGACAGGCACGGAGGACCTGCTCCTACATCCATCCTAAAAATCCCAATTTGAGCCCTTGAAAGCATACCTTCGGCCGGGACCGGGAACGCCTCCCGCCGCCGGGAAATCCCAACGATTGAGGTTCCATGAAGGTCGCATTTATATCCATGCCCGACGTC
>CAYFVR010000077.1:6860-9187 GCA_964346545.1 uncultured Desulfobacterales bacterium
AAATCCCAACGATTGAGGTTCCATGAAGGTCGCATTTATATCCATGCCCGACGTCGCCCCGCTGATTTTGCATGAAGAGGCGGTTCACATGCCCAACCTCGGCATCGCCAGCGTGGGCGCCAATCTCGATCCGGGCCACGAGGTCGTCCTTGTCGACCTGATCCGCCAGCGCCGCAACCTCCGGAAATACCTGGAACAAACCCTGACGCGGTTTCGGCCCGACCTGGTGGGACTTTCGTCCATGGCTTGGCAATACCCCACCTGCGTCAAGATCATCCGGCTGATCAAACGGATGCTCCCCGAAACCCGCATCGCGCTCGGCGGCTACCACGCCACCCTGATGTACCGGGAAATCGCCGCCAGCCCCGAAGGCGAATTGATCGACTTCCTGATCCGGGGCGAAGGCGAGGAAGCGGGCCGCCGGCTGGTCAACGCCTTGGAGGGAAAGGACGATTTCGCGGCGATCCCCTCGCTCTCCCACAAGGTGAACGGCCGATTTGTCCACAACGAACGGGCCGAGCTGTGCGACCTCTCCCGGCTCAAGCTGCCCATCCGGGACAAGCGGCGTCTCACCTGGGGCTACCACCTGCTCAATTCCAAAATCGAGGTCATCGAGACCTCCCGAGGCTGCACCCGGAATTGCAATTTTTGCAGCATCCGCCACATGTACGGCCGGAATTTCCGCCCCTTTCCCATCGAGCGGGTGCTGGCGGACCTGGACGTGATCTACCACCAGAACAAGACCCGCTGGGTCTTCGTGGCCGACGACAACCTGGTGCTGGACTCCGACCGGGTCATCGAACTCTGCGACGCCATCGAGAAACGGGGCTACCCGGGCCTGCGCTTCGTCATCCAGGCCGACTGCGTCACCATGTCCCGCCATCCCGAAATGGTCCGCCGGATGGCCCGGGCCGGAATGCAGTCGATCTTCCTGGGCATCGAAAACGTCTCCCCGAAAAACCTGGCGGCGGCCAACAAGGGAAACATCGTGGAGGCGTCCCGGAAGGCGGTGAAATTCTGCCACGAAAACGGGATGATGGTGGTGGGCGGGCTGGTGCTGGGCTTCCCCGAGGACGACGAAGAGGCGCTGATCCGAAACTTCGAATTCTTCAAGGAGCTGGAGATCGACGCGGCCTACTGCCAGATTCTGACGCCCTACCCCAAAACCGGCATTCGCGCCGACCTGATGGAGGCCGGGCTGGTGACCAACCCGGACGACCTTCGCTGGTACAACGGCATGTGGGCCAACGTCCGGACTCGGCATCTCGGCGCGGAACGGCTCCAGTACCTCTTCTGGTACCACAAGCAGCGGGTGCTGGGCTGGTGGGAACCCTCCGACCGGGTCCAGCGCGGCGGCCGCCTGTGGACCGGCATCTGGCGCTTCGCCTTCCGCCCGGTGGCCCAGTATTTTTTCGACCGCAAGCTCCGGAAAATCGGCTGGGAAGGCATGTACCGCGAGGACATGGAACGGCAGCGCGGAATCAATCGGTTTCCGGATTTGGAGGAAGAAATCTGATCGGTCTCGCCCCTTTATCAGAGGAATTGTTGCCGGGCGCCCGCGATGGCCACCGCCTCACCGTATCACGAATCGGCTCGGTTCGACCCTACCGGGTCTTCGTTTCGGCGGTTCCAGGAGCCGACCCCACGACAATCGAACGCTCCCGTGCATTTGCCGATTGACAAACGTCGAAATTGGCCCTATTATTTGCGTTAGATATAAAATTTTTCTAATTTTTTCAATACTTTAAGTTTTTCAACGCCCGATCCGCAAGAGTGCGTAAAGCGACCTTTCCCGGTCGGGAGGAAGAAAAACTGCGGTTGGCCGAAAACCGGGACCGTTGATGGTCCGGACCCGCCGAGGCGGTTCCGAACCCGCAATGGTGTCCACCCAAAAGGGTGATTCACCAATGAACGAAGAATTCGAATCCCTTCCCTTGCAGGGGTATCCGCGATGGCGGCCGTTTTCCGAACGGCCCAAATCCCTGCCGTCCCTGCCCATCTTCAATTTTCCTCTCTTCCGAACCGCCGGATATTCCGGCGGTTTCTTTGTTTTCGCACGTCTCGCGCCGCCCCGGCGCGTTCCCGCCTGGCGGGACGCCCTCCTTCCCTTTTCCCGGCACGACGCCCGGCGCCGATCGCGAACGCCGGTCCCGAGCCGGAAAGTGCCATTCCCCACGCGGACATAATCGCCCGCATCATCCGTCTGTAATCTGAATCGAGCCCGCCCTCGTCGCGGCGTTTGGCGAAGTGCGGTCGGACGTTCCCTTTCGGATCGTTCCGCCGCGCCGCCCCTGTCGCGTTTGACGGGTCCGCGTTTGACGGGTCCG
>CAYFVR010000077.1:9287-18373 GCA_964346545.1 uncultured Desulfobacterales bacterium
TCGTTCCGCCGCGCCGCCCCTGTCGCGTTTGACGGGTCCGCGTTTGACGGGTCCGGGTTCGATGGACCCGTATTATCGGACCCCGCCACGTTATGTGGAAGCGGCCGGGCTTGGCTCGTGGTGCATCCCATGAATTCGGGCGCCGGGTCGTATCCCGGCGTCGAAGGAGGCGCGTTCATGCACATCGTCGTGGCATACAGCAGCAAGGCGGGACTGTTGGAAGAATACCGGCGGCGGTACGGACGGGACATTCCCGAATCGGACATCCCGCCGGACGTGTTCGCCGAGGGCGACACCCCGGAAACCATCGCCGCCGTCCGCGCCGCCCTGGAATCGGCGGGGCGCCGGACGACCGGGCTGGAGGCCGACGAGGCCCTCCCCGGCGCACTGGCGAAGCTGCGTCCGGATTTGGTGTTCAACATGGCCGAGGGGCTTTGGGGCGATCTGCGGGAATCCTACGTCCCCCTGGTCTGCGAACGGATGGGCCTGCCCTACACCGGCTCCGACGGCCTCACCCTGGCCCTTTGTCTGAACAAGGCGCGGACCAAGGAGTTTCTGGCCTATCACCGGGTGCCGACCCCGACCTTCCGCCTGTATCATCCGGGAATTCCGGCGCGGGTGAACGGCGCGTCTCTCCCCGCCATCGTCAAGCCGACCTCCGAAGGCAGCTCCAAGGGCATCTTCGACGATTCCGTGGTGGAGACCCCCGAGGCGGCCGAGGCGCGGATTCGGGAAAAGCTGGATCGCTACAATCAACCCGTTCTCCTGGAACAATTTCTGGACGGGCCGGAATTCACCGTCGCCGTCTGGGGAAACGGTCCGGAGGCCGAAGCCCTGCCGCTGGTGGGGATCGACTACGCCCGGCTCCCGGCGGGGGCGCGACCGATTTATTCCTACGAAGCCAAGTGGATTTGGGACACCCGCCAGGACCCGCTGGCCATTTTCCAGTGTCCCGCGCCGGTTTCCCCAAGACTCGCCCGGGCCGTGGCCAAAGTGGCGCTGGCCGCATACCGGGCCTTGGGCGTCCGGGACTGGTGCCGGGTGGACGTGCGCTGCGACCGGGAAGAACGGCCTTTCGTGCTGGAGCTGAACCCGCTGCCGGGCATTCTGCCCGATCCGGCGGACAATTCCTGTTTTCCCAAGGCGGCCCGGACGGCCGGGTACGATTTTCCCGCCATGGTGAACCGGGTCGTGGACATCGCGGCCCGGCGCTGGGGAATCTCTCCGACCGGGGTCGGGGTCGAATCTCCCGCCGTCTTCGAGCGGAACGCGCCTTCGCTCCCGCCGATGCGGAGCGAATTCCCGCCCGTCCCGAACCGGCTCGAATCGCCGCTTCCCGGAATCCGCCCCGCGACCGCCCCGACCGGAGGCGCGGCGTGACCCCCCTTCGCGTCCTCGTGGTCCACAACCGCCCGGCGGGTTCGGGGCCGGACCGGATTTCCGAAGCCGGAGTGGAGGGCGCGGCGGCCGTCGCCCGGTCGGCCTTGGAGACGTCGGGCCATGATGTGGCGTCCCTCGCCCTGGAAACCCCCGCCCAGGCTTGGGAAACCCTCGCCGCGTTCCGTCCCGACGCCGTGGTCAACCTCTGCGAAGGGCTGGCCGGAGACGCCCGCCACGAGATGCACGTCGCCGCGCTCTGGGAGCTGGCCGGGATTCCCTACACCGGCTCGCCGCCCTTGGCCCTGGGCCTTTCCCAGGACAAGGCGACGGTGAAACGGCTGCTGGAATCGGCCGGGATCCCCACGCCGAAATGGGCCCTGTGCGAAACGGTCCCAGACGCCGCGCCGATCGCTTTCCCGGCCATCGTCAAGCCGGCGCGGGAGGACGCCAGCCTGGGCATCGGTTCGGCCTCGGTGGTCCGGGATCTTTCCGCCCTGCGGCGGGCGGTGGCCGATCTGCTGGAACGGTATCGCCAACCGGCGCTGGTGGAGCGGTTCGTCCCGGGGCGGGAGTTCAACGCGGCGATCCTCGGAAACGATCCGCCCCGGCTTTTGCCCCTGGCGGAAATCGACTTCTCGGGCCTGCCGCAGGGCGCCCCCGCCATCGTCGGCTACGAAGCCAAGTGGCTGCCCGACCATCCGCTCTACCGGGGAACCCCGGCGGTCTGCCCCGCCTCGGTTTCCCCGGAGTTGACGGCGCGGATTGCCGAGACGGCGCTGGGGGCTTGGGCGCTGACCGGCGGCCGAGACTACGGCCGGGTGGACCTGCGGGTGGCCCCGGACGACCGGATCTTCGTGTTGGAGGTCAACCTCAACCCCGACACCTCCCCGGACGCCGGCTTCGCCCGAGCCGCGGCGGCGGCCGGAATCTCCTCCCCCGATTTTTTCCGGGACTTGGTTCGGTGGGCACGGGAACGGAGCGACCATGATCGTCCTGCGCGATCTTGAGGCCCGAGATCGGGACGGCCTTCCGGACCTGCTGGCGGACACCGGCATGTTCACCCGAGCGGAAATCGCCGTGGCGCTGGAGCTGGCCGACATCGCGCTGAAAGGCGCGGAACCGGCGGATTATTTCTTCCGGATCGCTTCGGAAAGCGGCGGCCCGATGATCGGCTACGCCTGCTTCGGCCCCACGCCCCTGACCGAGGGCGCCTTCGATCTCTACTGGATCGCGGTCTCCCCGGCGTTCCAGGGGAGAGGCGCCGGCCGTCGGCTGCTGGCGGCGGCGGAGGCCGAAGCCCGGGAAATGGGCGGGCGGCTGATGGTCGTCGAAACCTCATCCCAGGAAAAATACGCCCCCACGCGGGTTTTTTACCTCGCCGGGGGCTACGGCCTCGCCGCCCGGATTCCGGATTTCTACCGACCCGGGGACGACAAGTTGATCTTCGTCCGATATTTTTGACACACGAACGTACAATTTAAGCACCCGCGCATAAATTCCAAAACATGATTGTAGGGGCAACCCCCCGTGGTTGCCCTTGCCCCGAGGGCAACCACGGGGGGTTGCCCCTACGGATGTTGAAAAATATTTGAACGGACACTTACTTTTTCATCCCCCGGCCCCGTCGCAACGCGGGGCGGAACGGAAGGAATTCCATCCATGGAACGATGGCAAAAAGCGCTTCAGAAAAGTTTGACCCGGCCCGAGTCCATCGCCCGTCATTTCGGCATCCCCGAGGCGGACGTGCGGGGGCCCCGAAACGAGTTCGCGGTCCGGATCACGCCCCACGCCCTCTCCCTGATCCGCGAGAAGGGCGATCCCATCTACCGGCAACTGGTGCCGGACATGGCCGAGCTGGTGGACGCCGATCTTTGCGCCGACCCCTTGGCGGAAGACGAAAACGCGCCCACGCCCGCCATCGTCCATCGTTATCCCGACCGGGTGCTTTTCCTGGTTTCCGCCAACTGCGCCTGCTACTGCCGCTTTTGCACCCGGCGGCGCAAGGTGGGCGACCCGGAGCAAATCCACCCGCGCCACGTGGACGGCGGCATCGCCTACATCGCGGACCACCCCGAAGTGCGGGACGTGATCGTTTCCGGCGGCGATCCGCTGCTGCTCACCGACGACGCCCTGGAGGACATCCTGCGGCGGCTCCGGGCCATTCCCCACGTGGAGATCATCCGCATCCACACGCGGACCCCCGGCTTCCTGCCCTCCCGGATCACGGCCAAGCTGGTCAAGATGCTGCGGAAATACCATCCGCTGTACATGAACGTCCATTTCAACCATCCCGACGAGCTGGTCCCGGCCTCGGTGAAGGCGTTGAGTCGCTTGGCCGACGCGGGCATTCCCCTGGGCAGCCAGACGGTGCTGCTGAAGGGCGTGAACGACGATCCGCTGGTCATGCGGAAGCTCATGCAGCGGCTGCTCATGGCCCGGGTGCGGCCCTACTACATTTTCCAGGCCGACATGGTGTCCGGCACCGAACATTTCCGGACCTCGGTGGAGCGGGGCCTGGAGATCGTCGAAGCGCTCCGGGGATGGACCTCGGGAATGGCCGTGCCCTACTACGTCATCGACGCGCCGGGCGGCGGCGGAAAGATTCCCGTTCTGCCCCAGTACGTGCTCCACATGAGCGACCGGGAGGTGGTGATCCGCAACTACGCGGGCCGGGTTTTCCGCTATCGCCAGCCCGAGGGCGAAACCGACGCGCCCATGGTGGTGGAGGAGATGGACCGGAACGATCTCCCGACGCTTCCGGCCGCGTTCCCGGGGGCCTTCGTTCCGCCGAACCGGCCCGCCGACGCCGGCGGCGTGTCCATGGCCCACTGACGCCAATTCAACCTCGACGGGCGTTCCGGCGACGGAACGCTCGAGGAGTTCCATGTTTCGAATCCAACTGATCTACGATCACACCCTTCCGGCCAACGGGGAGGACGTGGCCCAGGTCCAGCGCATCCTGCGGGAACAGTTTCCGCTGATTTCCGAGGCGGAGGTGGACGCCCTGCCCGAGAAGCTCCGGGACCCGCTGGCCCATCAATTCCGAACCCTGCTGTTCGTGGCCGAGGACGCCCGCTGGCGGACGGCCGACGCGTCGGGACGGCGGGTACTGGGATTCGCCATTCTGCTCCATTTCTCGGATCTTGGCTTCTGTTATCTGGATTTCATCTCCGCCGCGCCCCGCCGCACCGGAGGCGGGGTGGGCGGCGCCCTGTACGAACGGGTCCGCCAGGAGGCGCGGGCGTTGGGGGCCACCGGCGTATTCATGGAATGCCTGCCCGACGACCCGGCCCTTTCCCCGGACCCGAAAATTCGCGCCCAGAACGTGGCCCGGCTGCGTTTTTACGAATATTACGACGCCCGGCCGGTGGACGGCACCGCCTACGAAACGCCGGTGACGCCGGGAGACTCCGATCCGCCCTACCTGGTCTTCGACGGCCTGGGCCGGAACCGTCCCCTGCGGCGTTCGCCCTGCCGCCGCATCGTCCGGGCCATCCTGGAACGGAAATACGGCGACCTCTGTCCGAAGGACTACGTGGACCGGGTGGTGGACTCCTTCCGGGACGATCCGGTGCGGCTGCGGCCGCCCCGTTACGTGGCCGCGCCGTCGGCCGCCGTCGGCGACGGGGTTCCCGAGGATCGGCGGATCGCGCTGGTGGTCAACGCCCGCCACGACATCCACCACGTTCGGGAGCGCGGCTACGTGGAGGCGCCGGTGCGCATCCGGGCCATCCGGCGGGAGCTGGATCGAACCGGCCTGTTTCGGGAGATTCCGGCCCGTCGGTTTTCCGAAGACGCGATCCGGGCGGTCCACGACCGGCGCTACGTGGACTATTTCAAGCGGGTCTGCAAGGACCTGCCCGAAGGGAAGTCGATCTATCCCTACGTCTTCCCCATCCGCAACGCGGTGCGGCCGCCCCGGGAGCTGGCGGTGCGGGCCGGCTATTTCTGCATCGACACCTTCACGCCGCTCAATCCCAACGCCTTCGCCGCGGCCCGGGGCGCGGTGGACTGCGCCCTGACGGCGGCCCGTCGGTTGCGGGAGGGCGACCGGCTGGCCTATGCCCTGGTCCGGCCCCCGGGCCACCATGCGGAACGAGGCGCCTTCGGCGGCTTCTGCTATTTCAATTCGAACGCCGCCGCGGCCCACGATCTCGCCCGGGAGGGGCGAGTGGCGATTCTGGACATCGACTATCACCACGGCAACGGACAGCAGGACATTTTTCTGGACCGGGCCGACGTGCTCACCGTATCCATCCACGGCCATCCCCGCTTCGCGTATCCCTATTTCAGCGGGTTCGAGGACGAGGTCGGGACGGGGGAAGGAGCGGGATTCAACGTCAATTTTCCCCTGCCGGAACGAATGGACGGCGAAGGCTACCGGAAGATTTTGGCTCGGGCGCTCCGGAAAATCGAGGCCTTCGCGCCCCGATATTTGGTGGTGGCCCTGGGGCTGGACACGGCCACGGGCGATCCCACCGGAACCTGGAGCCTCGGGGCGGCGGATTTCGAGGAGAACGGCCGCATGATCGGCGCGTTGGGGCTTCCGACGCTGGTGGTGCAGGAAGGGGGATACAAAACCCGAAGCATGGGGATCAACGCCCGCCGGTTTTTCACGGGATTGTGGGCGGGGGCGTGGGGGCCGAAGCGACGGGCGGCGCGGCGACGGAAGAGGAGATCGAACGAATCGTCCCGGTGACCCTTCCGGATTTTCGCCATCTTCCCCCGAACCGGTCGTCGTGGTATGGATCGCCGAATCGGATAGGCCGTCCACTCGGCGGCTTGGTCCGTCCGCTTCCAAAATCCACCGGGGGAAAGCGCCATGGCGAAACGCGGAAAACCGTCCGGGCAACCGGATTTCCCCTCGTCCTTCCCCGAGGGCATCCGGTTTCGCTTTCCCTGGCGGCCCTATCAGGCGCGGGTGCTCGCGGAACTCTCGACCCACCTCGCCGACGACCGACTTCATGTCATCGCCCCGCCCGGCTCCGGCAAAACGGTGCTGGGGCTGGAAACCCTGCTCCGGCTGAACCGGCCCGCCCTTGTCCTGTCGCCCACCCGTACCATCCGGGACCAGTGGGTGGACCGCTTCGTCCAACTTTTCCTGCCCGAACCCGGCGAGCGGCCGGACTGGATTTCCACCGATCCCCGGCGGCCGGGACTGCTGACCGCGATCACCTACCAGGCCCTCCATCGTCTTCATGCCGACGAATCCGCGGAGGAAACCGACCCGCCCGAGGAGCCGTCCGAAGAGTCCGAAGAACCGGACGCGGACGATTCCGTCGAAGACGAAGAGGAATCCGAACGGAAATCGAAAATCCGTTCCGGCGCCACCTCGGATTCCGCCTTCGGGGAACTCGGCCGGGCCGGAATCCGGACCCTGGTGGTGGACGAGGCCCATCATCTCCGGAACGCCTGGTGGCGCAGCCTGACCGCCCTCCACGAATTCCTGGACCGCCCCACGGTGGTGGCCCTGACCGCCACGCCGCCCTTCGACGTTTCTCCGGCGGAATGGGCCCGGTACCGAAGTTTCTGCGGACCCGTGGACGCGGAAATCTCCGTGCCGGAGCTGGTGATCGAACGCAATCTCTGCCCCCATCAGGACCACGTCTTCCTCTCCGCGCCGGCCGAGGCGGAACATCGGCCCATCCGGGAATTCCGGGAGGCCGTGGACGCCTTCGTCGCCGACCTCGCCCTGGACCTGGATTTCGTCGAAGCCCTGGCCCTCCATCCCTGGATGGTGATCCCGGAAGATCATTCGGAGGCGATTTTCGCCGACACCGGCTATTTTTCCAGCATGTTGGTCTTTCTCCACCATGTCGGCGGACGGGTTTCCCCGGAGGCGATGGACACGCTGGGCGTCCGCCGGGACCGAATTCCGCCCCTTGATCGGGAATGGCTGGAAACCCTGCTGGCCGGGGTTCTGTTCCGGGACGCGGAGAATTTCGCGCCGGTCGCGGAGCGCGTCCACGAAATCCGCCGGCGGTTGCGCCGGATCGGCGCGTTGGAGCGCCGGAAGGTCTCGTTGCGGAGCACCCCCGCCATCCGGAAACGGATGACCCGGAGCGTCGGCAAACTGGAGAGCATCGTGGAGATCGTCCGGGCCGAGGGCGAATCCATGGGCAACGGCCTCCGGATGGTGGTGCTTACGGATTTCATCTACGCCGGGGACATGCCCACATTCATCGACGACCTGAAACCCCTGCGCCGCATCGGCGTGGTCCCGATCTTCGAACGGCTGCGGCGGGAATGTCTCTGGAACATCCGGCCGGGCATCCTCTGCGGGTCGCTGGTGGTGATTCCCGAAGCGGCGGTCTCGGATTTCCGGATCGTCGCGGCGGAGGCGGGCGCAGACCTCGATCTTCTTCGATTCGAGCCGCTGGGCCACGATCCCGGCCACTGCGTCGTCCACGCCGGGGGATCGGCAGGCCGTGCCATGGTTCCCCTGATGACCGAACTGTTGCGGTTGGGCGCGGTCAACGTGCTGGTCGGCACCGCCTCCCTGCTGGGCGAGGGCTGGGACGCGCCGTTTCTCAACACGCTGGTGCTGGCTTCCTGGGTCGGCTCCTGGGTGCTGTCCAACCAGATGCGGGGCCGGGCCATCCGCACCGAGGCGGGCAATCCGGAAAAGACCGCCCATATCTGGCATCTGGCCTGCGTGGTTCCCGGGATGGGCCCGGAAACGGACGACGGCGCGGAAGACCTGAACCTGCTGCGCCGCCGGTTCGAGTCCTTCGTGGGCGTTTCCGCGGATGGCGGACGAATCGAAAACGGCGCCGAACGGCTGGACCTGCCGGAACCGCCGTGGACGGAAACGACGACGGCCGCGGCCAACGCGGAGACCCTTCGCCGGGCCGCGGATCGCCGCGGCCTGCAAGCCGCGTGGGAATCGGCCCTGGATCGGGGACCGGGCGGAGGTCGGATGGTGGAGGAGATCGCCGCCCCGGCCGAAGCGATTCCCGGACGCATCCTGGTCCGGGCGATCCGGGGATTGCTGTTCCGGGAATTCGTCGCGTTTTTGCCGACGGGGCTCTGCCTGTTCGCGGCGACGCGGGGCATGGGCGTTCCGCCGCCGTTCTGGATCATCGCGGCGGGTTTCGCGGGCTACGGGCTCTTCCGCCTGCCCCGGACGATCCGGACGCTCGGGCTATGGTCCCGATTCGGGGCCGACGGCGGCAGCCTTCGCCAGATCGCGCACGCCGTGCGGGACACGCTGATCCATCTCGGCCGGCTTCGGCCGGGATCGGAAGGCCCGGAAATCAAGATCGAAACCGGGCGGGACGGAACGGTTTCCTGCTCGCTGAACGGCGGAAGCGCCTTCGAAAAATCCCGGTTCCTGGACGCGCTCCAGGAAATCGTGGACCCGGTGGAGAATCCCCGGTATCTGCTGCGGCGAAAGACGAAACGGCGGGGTTTCGGCCGGGACGAGTACTTCCCCGTCCCCGACGTCCTCGGAAAACGGAAGGAATCCGCCGAACATTTCCAACGGATGTGGCGGAAGCGCTTCTGCCCGACGGAACTGATTTTCACCCGGAACCCGGAAGGGCGGCGGGCGCTGGTGGAGGCGCGGCTGCGGTCGTTGCGGGGGGATGCGCCGCGAAAGGCGCGGCGGGGGGGCGCTTTGAAGAGAAGGGAAACGCACCAAAACCCCGGGATCCGCGATCCCCCTTTCGCTCCCCCGCGGCCGGGGGAAAGCCGGAAAAGGATAG
>CAYFVR010000078.1:0-18350 GCA_964346545.1 uncultured Desulfobacterales bacterium
GGCCGGGTAATTGATGTCCTTGAGGGTGGCCAGAATCCGGTTCCGGTCGGCCGGTTCCTCCCAGGTGACCCGGATCGATTTGCCCTCGATGTCGCCGGCGACGTCGGAGACGCCCTTGACGCTCTTCAGTTCGGTTTCGATGGCGTGGGTGCAGTGTCCGCAGGAAATGTCGGGAACGTGAAAGGTTTCACTCGGCATGATCGCCTCCCGTGGTGTCGGTTGAGGTTGCGTTCCGTACGGTGACGGCCCCCGGCGTTTCGCCGATTCCCCGAATTTCGGGGCGATACATCGACTCGACCATGGGGGCGGGAACGACGAAAGTCCCCGGGCTCACCACCCGGACGAGATAAAACAGGTGCGTGACCTGATGGTCGCCGAGCGCGGCGGCGGCCACGTAACGGTCGTCCCGGAATTCCTCGTGGCGAAGATCGGCGGATTCCCGCAGTTTCGCGATGGGTTCGCCGTCAATCTGCGCCGTATCCAGCCGGGCGCCGTGCTTCAGATTCTGGTTTTCAATTTCAAAGCCGGCCGGCAGCAGGTCCACCACCAGGGCGTCCGGCACCCGCTGTTTGGCGGCGACGGAGAGATGGACCAGCAGCAGCTCGCCCACCCGGAATTCCCGCCGTTCCAGCGGTTCCCCCGCCGGGGTGAACAGCGCCCGGCGAATTCGGATCATCTCGTCGTCGGGCGGCGGCGGGGTGCGGGGATAGCCGCCGACCACCGCCGAGGCGTAGAGCCGATCCGGGTTTTCCAGGTCGAACCGGACGCCGTCGGCAATCTCTTCCGGGGACAGGGAGGTAACGAAAGCCCCCCGCCGGTCCAGGGTCGTGGTTTCCGCGCCGACGGTCAGCCGCCCCCGCCAGGGATCGTCGGCCCGCTGGTTCAGCGCCAGCCCGGCCCGGACCACCGCCGACTTTTCCTGGGTGCTCATCCAGCGGCGACCCCGAAGCGCGTCCAAGAGGTCCGGCAGGATTCGGTCCAATCCGTCGGAGACGCCCGATTCCAGCAAGAGCGCGGCGGAAAGGGCCAAGTCCCGGACGGAGCTGCCGTAGTCGCCCCACCAGCCGCGGTCTTGGGACCGTCGTTCCGCACCCTTGGCGATGGCGTCCGCGCCCCGAACGCCGTCGCCCATCTTTTGGAGCGCCAGCCCCAGATGAACCAGCGGCAGCGGCGACCGCGCGTTTTCCTGGTGATTGTCGAAGAGCGGCCGGAGGCTGCCCAAAGGCGCCCGGTTCACCCGGGACAGCACGTAGGCGGCGTAACTTCGTACCGCAAATTCATAATGCGGCCGGGCGGCGTTGTCCATGTATCCGCTTTCGGGAACGCCCCGCTGGAGGTAGGCGACCAGCCGGTTGAGGGCCGGGTCCAACAGCCCGGCGGGGATGTCCACGCCCTGGTCCCGGGCCGTGAGCAGAAAATCGGCCACGAAAACCGTCAGCCAGGGCGCTTCGGGGCTTTGCCGGCGCCACAGGCCGAAGCCGCCCGAGGCCAGTTGCATGGAGCCGATCCGGGTCAGGGCCGATTCGATCCGGTGGAGCCGTTCCGCCGGGGTCACGCCGGGCAGGTCGTAGCGGGCCATTTCTTCCGGCGAGATCAGCACGTAGGGAAACGCCCGGCTGGTGGTCTGCTCCAGGCAGCCGTAGGGAAAGGCGATGAGGCCGCGGATCGCCTCCCGGACGTTGAGCGGCACGGTCGGGGAGAGCTTGAGATCGGCTTCCACCGTTTCCGGGATGAGATCGGAAGCGATCCCCGGCGGCAGGACGAAGGGCGATTCCGGGTCCAGGATTCCCACTTCCTTCCGCGCCACGGCCGGGTAGCCGGGTCTTATGCCCAGTTCCCAGGATCGGTCGATGGCCACTTCCGGCCCTTCCAGACGCAGACGAATGGTGGCCGTTCCAAAGGCCGAAGATTCGGGGGCCTGGACCGGAAACCGCAGGGTTTCCCGGGCGTCGTCGGCGAGGTTCAGGGTCCGCTCCCCGTCCGGAAGCGTCAAGGGACCTTCGGCGGTCATCCGAATTTGGAATTCCGCCGCGGAACCGATCCGGTTGTGGACGTCCAGGGTCAGAACGCTGTCATCCCCCGGCGCGAGAAAGCGGGGTTTGGCGAGCTGGGTCACCACCGGGGCGGCCACGGTCACCTCCCGGTCGGCGGCGCCGAACCGTTCGCGGTCGAAGGCCACCGCCATCAGGCGAACCTTCCCGTTGAAATCCGGCAGATCCAGGGTGACCGTCGCCTCGCCGTTCTCATTGAAGGCGACCGGTCCCGCAAACAGGGACAGCAGCTCCACCCGGGATTCCGGCCGCTTGCCGCCGGTCAGATCGGCGTCGCCGCCGTAGCGCAGCGCCGCCATGCCGCCGTCCCGGTTTTCGATCACCCGGCCATAGATGTCGTAGGCGTTGACGGAAAAGCGTCGGCGCTCGAAGAAGTAGCCGAAGGGGTCCGGCGTTTCGAAGTCGGTGATGTTGAGAATGCCCACGTCCACCGCCGCCAGGGTGACGTAGACCGGTTCGGGATCGGCGGGCACGGGACCCGGCGGCCTGGGCGGCGCCTCCAGCCGGAGGGTCACCGGCAGGGGGCCGTTGGGCCGGACCTTCTCTTCCGCTTCCAGTTCAATTCCGAGCTTCCGGTGGGACCGGTCCAGCGGCAGATGGATGAGCCCCACGGAACGGTTGGGCGTGATCTTCTCCTCGGCGTCGGCCGGGCGAAACACCACGGCGCTGACGTGGATATTGTGGGCGTCCCACCCGGCCAGGATGGGAATCTCCACCTCGGTCCCCTCCGCCGCGACGGAAACCCGGCGGGTCCAGAGCGGCTTGTTTCCCTCCACCGCGATGATCGCCTCGCCGGGATGGGGCGGCGTCACCGTTAGCTTGATGATGTCGCCGGGCCGATAGGCCGGCCGGTCCAGCGATAGCCCTACCCGATCCGGTCGGGCGGTATCCTCCCGCCCGGCGGACCACCAGCCCACCTGGAACCGCAGGCTCGTGGTCAAATCGGTTTCGGGATCGTGGAGCTTGAGCAGGTAATGGCCGCGTTCCAGGTGAAGCCGGTAGGATTCCCCTTCCCCGCCGACGGTCAGCATGTCGGTGCGGTAGGGATAGGTTTTTTCGGTGTATTTGTATTGCCATCCGCCGGATTCGGCGTATTCCCAGTAGTAATCCCGTTCCTCCCGGATCAGGGTGGCCTTCAGCTCGGCGGCCGGCGCGGGCCCGCCGTCGGGGCCGACCCGGATCAGTTCGAAGCCGACCGCCCCGGGCTCCACCGATTCGGGATCGAACAGCGGCCGGATTCCCACCAACGGGTCCCCGGGCCAAACCGTCTTCGTTGCCGCCCGGGTCACGGGCCGTCCGCCGGTTTCGAACAGGTCCACCGCCACCTGGACGGTCAGCGGGCTCCGGATCGACTCCCAGCGGCTTTCCACGAGAATCTCGGTCTCGCCGGAATCGTCCAGCGCGCCCTCGTCCAAATTCCAGTCGTCCCGGTAGCCCTGGTCCGCCTCCCGCCCGAAGCGAAATCCCGGTCGGCCGTCGAAGGGCTCCCGCACCGGCCGGACGTGGACCCGGCCCGCGATCCGGTTGCCGGCGGCGGGCGCGCCGTAAAGATAGTCGCCCTCCACCCGGACCCGGAGATCGTCTTCGGGTCCGGGCCGCTCCGGCTCGGCGGTCAGGTTGAGCTTCATCCGCTCCGGCAGAAAATCCTCCACCTGGATGTCGTACCGGGCCATGGGGGCCGAGGCCGAGGGATCGGTCCAGACCCGAAGCTGCCAGCGGCCGGTGGGGGCGTCCGCCGGAAAGGGGATCTCGGTCTGATAATAGCCCGCCCCGGTCTCTTCCGCCCGCCAGGCGAAGGTTCGGGCCTCCCGGCCGTCGGGCCGGAACAGCTTGGCGGTCAGCGGAATCGTCTCCTCCGGTCGGCCGTCGTGGTCGCGCAGCAGGCCGGACACCGTGGCGGTTTCGCCGGGCCGGTACAGGTTGCGCGGGCTGTAGAGAAACAGTTCACGGGCGCGGTAAACCCGGTCCCCCAGCTCGAACTCGCTCAGGTCCAGCGCGGGCAGGGAGAGCGGCAGCACCGCCGCGGAATCGCCGGAGCGGGCGGTGACAAGGCGAACCTTGCCGGGGAGGGGGCCGGAAAAAGCGAAGGCGCCCTCCTTGTCGGTTCGTCCGGCGGCGATCTCTTCGCCTTTGGACCCCAAAAAGGTCAGCGCGACGCCGGAGAGGGGGTTGCCGGTTTTCAGGGAGCTGGCGAAAACCAGAGATTCGTCTTCGTAGGTGCGGGCGTGGAGGCCGATGTCGGTGACCACGAAGTAGGCGCTGGGATAGTCGTAGCGGAATTCCCCTGGACGGCGCAAAATGGCCAGATAGACGCCCGGTTCGGAGAGGGCCGCGATTTCCTGGACCGGGATGTGGCGGACGGCCCGGCGGTTGGGCGGCGCGTCCAGGTCGAACCGGCCGGAAAAGACCATTTCGCCGAAATTTCCGGCCCGCGCCAGCTCGTAGTAGTCGGCCCGGCGGGTGGTGTCGCCCCATCGGACGTAGGACAACAGGCCGTCCAACCCCATGCGGTAGAACTCGGCGTAGACGCCGTCCACGTTCACCGTCACCAGCGGCAGCCCCTTGCTTTCCCCGGCGGGCAGCACGAAGCCGTCGCTGGCGAAGCTGATGATCGGCGTCACCTGCCGGGTTTCCACCGTGGCGCTGACCCGTTCCCCCAAGGTGGCGCCGTCGGCGGCGGTCAGGGTTTCCAGAACGGAGACGCTGTATTGGGTTTCCGGTTCCACGTGGGGAAAGTAGAGGGTCCGGCCGTCGTCGGAGATCACCCAGGCGCTTTTGAGCAGCCGCCGGGTGTCGCTGATCCGGATGTGGGCGTCGTGCCGAACCGTGGGGTCCAGCGGTTTGGAAACCACCACCGCCACGGCCGGGCCGTTCTGGTAGGTCCGCTCGCCGATGTCCAGCACCCGAAATTCGTGCGACGGCGGGGGACCGTCTTCCACCGCGGGCGCGGCGAAGGCGGGCGCGGAAAAGGCTCCCGGCAGAAACAGTGACAAGGCGAGGAACGTGATCCAGCGATTCATGGCGGCCTCCCGGCGCGGGAACCCCGGATTCCGGGGCGACAAGGTCAATTTTGAAAGGCGAAATCGTAAATGAGCGCCTTGACGACATGGACATCCTCGGGGGAAATGTCCAGGAATTCAAACCCGATGGTAAAATAGTTGGGATTGACGTCTCGTTTGCACCACATGCATTCCACTTCAAACTTCAAATGTTTTTTCCGGTCGATTTCCTCCGGCAGCAACATTCGGAGGGAATGCCGGGCCCCCTGTTCCACCGGATGCACGCTCACCAGTTTCATCCCCCGGGTGGTGATGTCCACCAGTTGGCCGACCATCTGATCCGTGTCCCGGTCGAAGACCCGAAGATAATAAATGATATTCCGACGCCTGTCTTTCCGCTGATTCATCGGGTGGCTCCTTTTCGCGTCGCGTTCCACGGGCCCGGAAACCGTCGGCGATTTTCCGCGTCGCCGGACGAATTCGGGGTGATCCCCCTTCCTCCGATCTATTTATCAGAACCCAAGGAAAAGAACAAGTTTTCGGAAAGGTTGACTTGGCGGCCATGGCCTTTGGAGGCGGTCGATCTTTTTCCCCGAAACGGTTGATTTTCCAAGGCCCCTCTGCTACTTGTGAAAGATCTCCGATCTACGACCACCCGCCAACATGATCGAATCGTCCATGACCCTGCCGCCCAATCCCTACGCTCCCGGAACGCCCGTTCCCCAAGCGCCGGCCTTCGTCGGCCGCCGGCAACCGCTGGCGGAAGTGTTTCGCCGTCTCAACGAGTCCGAATTCCGGGTCCTTGTTCTGTTCGGCCCCCGCCGCATCGGCAAAACCTCTCTTCTTCGCCATCTGGCGGGCCATCTGCCCCGGCGCGGCCCCTTTCGGCCGGTCTATCTGGATCCGTCCGCCGCCGGGCCGGGCGGTCCATCGGCCGTTTTCCGGCGTCTTTCCCGCAAGCTGGCGCGGGAGCTGGGAATGCCCGCCCTGGCGGAAACCAATCCGGATCCGGGCGGGTTCCCGGGGGAGTTCGACCGGCGCCTCGCGGCCCGACCGGAACCCGCCGAGCGGCCGGTGCTGCTGTTGGACGAGCCCGCGCTGGGCGAAGGGCGGGAAGGCGCCCGAGACGCCCGGGAGGTGTATCGGGCCTTTCTCCGATTTTTGAAGACGACCGGCTCGTCCGCCATCGGCATCCTCGCCATGGGCCGCCGCGCGGACGACCTGGACGTTCTGCGCTCCGACCTGCCGGAATCGGCCCCGGTTTTGCGGATCGGTTGCCTGACCGCCGCCGAAACGGAACGGCTGGTCCGCCGCTCCGAAACCGAGGGGAATCTGGTCTGGCCGGACGCCGAAGTCGCCGCGATTCTGGATCAAACCGGGGGCCACCCTTTTTTGACCCAATTGCTGTGCCATCGGGTTTGGGAAGTCGCCGGCGCAAGTCCCGAAGGGGGTTTGGTGGAAAGCGGCGCGGTGGGCCGGGCCGCGTCGGCGGTTCTTTCCCGGGCGGAACCGATGCTGGTCGGCGTCTGGCGGGCACTGGGGCCGGCCGAACGGGCGGTGGCGGCCCTCCTTGTCGAGGACGCCGGGGTGGCATCTCCCGAAGCCCTTTCCGAACGGCTGCTCGCCGGCGGCCTTTACCATCCCAACGGCGATTTGAAGCGCACCCTGCAAAGGCTGGCCGATTGGGAACTCCTCCACCATCGCGGCGGGCGAATGACCGTGGGCATCCGGTTGATGCGGGACTGGATCGCGGCCCATAAATCCGCGGAAACGGTTCGGGCGGAGCTGGAGGGGATGGCCGAAGAGCATTTCCGGATCGCCCGCGCCCGGTTCAAGGTCAAGGATTGGACCGCCGCCGAACGGCGGCTTCGCAGGGTCCTGGCCCTCTCTCCGGATCATCCCCGCGCGGCCGTCCTGCTGGCCCGGCTTCTGATCGCGCTCCAGCGGACGGGAGAGGCCGTGTCGCTGCTGGAGCCGCTGTACGAATTTCGGTTCCCGGAACTCAAAAACCTGTACGTTCAGGCGCTGGTGGCCCACGGGGTTCGCATGGCCATGGACGAGGACGCGCGGCTGGCGCTCTATGAAACCGCGCTGGACATCGATCCCGAGGCCGGCGACGCCCGGGCCGGGCGACGGGAAATTCTTGAAATTCGGGGCGACCGGGCCCGGGAGGCCGGAGACCCTTCCGGGGCGCTGGTCCTCTATCGGGAGGCCGAGGCCGCGGAAAAGGTCCGGGAAATCGAGGAATCCCTGGGCGTTCTCCGGCGGCTTCGCCGTCGGCGCGGCCGGCGATGGAAAAAAGCCGCGGTCTGGCTGGCCGGGACGGCGACGGCGGCGTTGCTCGTTTCCGGCGCCGCGGCCTTCGGGCTGTACGCCGGCTATCGCCATCTTTCCGAGGATCTGCCCCGAATCGACAGCCTCACCGACTATCGGCCGCCGGAAGTCACCACCGTGTTCGCCGCCGACGGTCGGCCCATCGGTGAATTTTACCGGGAACGTCGCTACGTGGTGGGCCTCGACGAAATTCCGGCCCATCTGATCCACGCCTTCATCGCCACCGAGGACGCCCGCTATTTCTCCCACGAAGGGCTGGATCCGGTGGGCATCCTGCGGGCCTTTTTCAAGAACATCGAGGCCGGAACCATCGTCCAGGGCGGTTCCACCATCACCCAGCAGGTGATCAAGTCCTTTTTGTTGACTCCGGAACGGTCCTACCGGCGGAAAATGCGGGAGGCGATTTTGGCCTACCGAATCGACCGGGCCTTCGGCAAGGAGGAGATTCTGTTCCTCTACCTCAACCAGATTTACCTGGGCGAGGGCGCCTACGGGGTGGAGGGCGCGGCCCGAACCTATTTCGACAAATCGGCGGCGGATTTGTCGTTGGCCGAATCGGCGATGTTGGCCGGCCTGGCCAAGGCGCCCAGCCGGGATTCGCCGGTGCGCCACCCCGACGCCGCCGTCGCGCGGCGGGGATTCGTGCTGGAACGGATGAAGATCGAGGGCTACATCACCCCGGCCGACGCGGCGGCCGCGCGGAAAGCCCCGCTGGGGCTGGCGCCCCGGCGAAACCTGTTCCGGGAGGAGACGCCCTTTTTCACCGAGCAGGTTCGCCGCGAACTGGCCCGGGATTACGGCTACAAGGCCCTTTACACCGGCGGTCTGCGGGTCTACGCCACGGTGGATCCGGCCTTGCAGGCGGCGGCGCGGGACGCGGTTCGGGAAGGGCTGGGCGCCCTGGAAAGCCGGCATCGGTACCCCGCCGACCTTCGGCCGGAAGCGGCCTTGGTCTGTCTGGAGCCGGAAACGGGGCGAGTTCGGGCACTGGTGGGCGGACGGAACTTCGACGACAGCCAGTTCAACCGGGCGGTGCAGGCCCGACGCCAGCCGGGCTCGGCCTTCAAGCCGGTGATTTACGCCGCCGCGTTGGACGCGGGCTTTACCCCCATGACGGTGCTGTGGGATTCCCCCCTCTCCATTCCGGACAATGGAGAATTGTGGCGGCCCTCCAACTACGACGGCCGTTTCGACGGCGCGGTTCGGCTGCGGCGGGCGCTGGCCCGCTCCCGGAACGTGCCGGTGGTCCGGGTGCTTCAGTCCATCGGGATCGACTACGCCATCGACTACGCCCGCGAACTCGGCATTTCCTCCCGGCTCAACCGGGGACTTTCCCTCGCCTTGGGCGCGTCGGGGGTTTCCCTGCTGGAGCTGGCGAACGCCTACGCCGTGTTCGCCAACCACGGCAATCGGTTGGAGCCGCGGTTCATCGAACGGGTGGAAGACCGGGACGGAAACGTGATTTCGGCCGAACCGCCGCCTCCCCGGGAGGTGCTGGAGCCTTCCACCGCCTTTTTGATGACCGATCTGCTTCGGAACGTGGTCAACCACGGCACCGGCTATCGGGTGAAAAAACTGGGTCGTCCCGCCGCCGGGAAAACCGGGACCACCAACGATTTCCGGGACGCCTGGTTTTTGGGCTACACCCCGGATTTCATCGCCGGGGCCTGGGTCGGCTTCGACGTGGAACGATCGCTGGGAAGCCGCGAAACCGGCTCCAAGGCCGCCAGCCCCATCTGGCTGTCCTTTATGGAAAGGGCCCACGAGGGGCTGCCGACGCGGGAGTTCCCGCCCCCGCCGGAGGGCGTGGTCTACGCCGAAATGGACCTGCAAACCGGCTACCGGCCGGGTCCCCACAGCGTGTCCGTGGCCGGCGACTGGTTCAAAAAAGGCACCGAACCCGGCCCCGCCCCGGCGCGCCGCCAAATCGTGACCGAGCCGGAGGATTTCTTCAAGGCGGGATTGTAGCGCCGGACCCGGTTCGATGTACATTCTTGCATTTCACCTCGACCGAACAAGAGCGCTTCATGCCATCTTACAACAATCCCGGTTCGGGAACCTCTGCGGTCTGGGCCGGCGAAGAAGAAGCGATCATGCCCGGCGTCACCCAGGTGCCGGTGGTCCACAGCGTTTCCTTCGGGTACGACGACGTGGACCAGTGGAAGGACGTGGCCCTGGGCAACCGGCCCGGCCACATCTACGGCCGGAACACCAACCCCACCGTCTCCGCCCTGGAGGAGAAAATTCGCCGGCTGGAAGGGGCGGAAGCCGCCACCTCCGCCGCCACGGGCATGGCCATCATCGGCGCCACCCTATTCGGCCTGCTGAAATCCGGCGACCGGGTCGTCTCGGTGAAGGACACCTACGGGGGGACCAACGTCATCTTCAGCGAGTTTTTCCCCCGGTTCGGCATCGAGGCGGCGCTGTGCGACACCACCGATCACGCGGCCATCGAGGCCGAAGTGGCCAGGGGCTGCCAGTTGCTCTACCTGGAGAGTCCCACCAACCCGACCATCAAGGTGCTGGACATCCCCCGGCTGGCCGAGGCGGGGCGCAAGGCCGGCGCCGTGGTGGTGGTGGACAACACCTTCGCCACGCCCATCAACCAGCGTCCGCTGGAACTGGGCGCCCACCTGAGCCTCCACAGCGCCACCAAATTCCTCAACGGCCATGCCGACGCCCTGGGCGGGCTGGTCTGCGGGCCGTCCGATCTGATTCAAAAAATCTACCACTACCGAGAGATCAACGGCGCCACCCTTCATCCCATGGCGGCCTACCTGATTCTGCGCGGCATGAAGACCCTCCACCTGCGGGTGGCCCGCCAGAACGAGAGCGCCCTGGCCATCGCCCGCTTTCTGGAGACTCATCCCGGGATCGGCGCGGTTTTTTACGCGGGGCTTCCCGGCGATCCGGGCCACGAAATCGCCAAGCGGCAGATGTCGGGATTCGGCGGCGTGCTCAGCTTCCGCCTCGCCGAGGATTCCTTCGACGCCGTCCGCCGATTCCTGCCCCGACTGCGGTACGCCCATCGGGCCGCCAACCTGGGATCGGTGGAGACCATCGCCGGTCCCCCCGCCACCACCAGCCATGTGGAATGCACCGCCGAAGAACGGGCGGCCCTGGGCATTCCCGAAAGTCTAATCCGATATTCCGTGGGCGTGGAGGATGTCGAGGACCTCGTCGCCGACCTGGACGCGGCGCTGAAGGCGGCAGTAACGGGATAAAACAGGTTCCCGAAACCCGTTTCAGCCGACGAATTCCCGCAGGTATTCGTGCTCCGGCGTCAATTCGCCTCCATGGAGAATCATCGCCCGGCGCAGTTCGGGCGGAAGTGCGATTTCCGCCGGGGGCTTGGAAAAATCGGCGTTGGCCAGCGGCGGGATGAAGGGCCGGAGAACCCGGCTGAAATGGATGGACGCCTCTCGCGGAAGTTCGGCCGGCAGCATGTAGACGGCCATCACCGCCACGCCGGGACCGTTCACCCCGTCGCGGGTTTCCCCGGTGGCGGGGTCGTACACGTAGACCGGCTCTCCCGGGTCGGCGGCCCGCACGGTGCAGGCCAACGGTCCGTTTACGTCGCAACTGATGTCGCCGATCACCCGGAGCCGCGCCGGACTCTCGCCGGAATGGAGCGCCTGGAAATCCGTCCGGGTCAGCAGGCGGGGATACCGATCGTCCCAGTACATGCAGTTGACCAGGGCGGACAGATGGCGGGCCAGCGGTAAAAAGTTTCCCCGGTACCGTGCGACGCCATGAAGCATGTAGTCGGCTTCGTCCCAGGTTTTGGCCGGGTTCCGGGGGACGATCCAATCCGACTTTCGAATTGGCAGCCGGTAGATGCGGTCCGGCGGCCGTTCCGCCAGGGCGGGAAGGTCCGCGACGTCCACCGTTTCCGCCCCGGCCGCCGCGAGGATTTCATCGGCGCCGCCCCCGGCGTTTCCCGCGCCAATCCGGCCGATCAACAAGGGATGGACCTTCGGCGGAACGCCGCGGGCTCGCAGGGCTTGCTTCAGGGTCGCCATGGCCTTCCGCGCCGTTCCCAACGCCCCGTATTCCCGCATCTGCCGGAGGTCGTCCAGCGGGGAGGAAACGCCTTCCGCCCGAAGCCGTCGGCCCAGGGTCCAAAGCGTGTCGACCATCCCGGCCAGCCCCGCGTGTCGGCCGAAAAAGATCAGCCGACGGCCGTTCTCGTCCACGATTCGCTCGTAGTCGAACAGGGTGCATCGTCGGTCCATCATCCGGCGGAGCATGGGCATGTTGAAGGGTTGCCCCTTGATCACATGCGCGAAAAACAGGTAGGCGGTATTCGGCCGGAAGGCGGAAGGCGGGATTTCCTTGATGCCGAGAATCAGGCCGCAATCCCGGAGGTTTGGCTGCACCGGAACGCCGACGGCTTCGTAGTCGGCGTCGGAGAACACCCGTTGGCCGCCGCTTTCCACCGCGAAGTCCAGGCCGCGGGCGGTCAGCTCCGACAAATCCTCGGGCGTCAGGGGCGTCCGGCGTTCCCATATGCTCTTGTCTTCTCTCCGAATGCCGATTTTCATGCCCCCCCTTTCATGCTGAAATCGTGAGTTGGAATCACCGCTCTGCTCGTGGGAATTCCGTTGGGCCGTTCTTCCGCCCGTCCCCAGGGGCGTTCGGCATGGGTCTCCCCACGTTTCGCCAACCGGAACGGGATGAAATGAAAAGAAAATTTTCTCGAAATTCTCCATCCTCCCATAGCCCGAACGGTTTCCTCCCGTCAAACGGCGGCCGAAGACCGGCAATTGGACGGGACGTGGTTGTCAGGGCCGGGAATTCGTGGTAGCCCATCCAGACGGACATCGGTCTGTTTTCCCCCGAACCTTTCGCTTTTGGAATCTCCCGCGACATGGCCCAAGATTCGCTTCGACTTGTCTCCTGGAACGTCAACGGCCTTCGGGCCGCCTGGAAAAAAGGATTTCTCGACACCCTGTCGGCCCTGGACGCCGACGTGATGGGGCTTCAGGAAACCAAGCTCCAGGAAGATCAAATCACCAAGGCCATGCGGAAGCCGGACGGCCACGAAGATTACTGGTCCCACGCCGAAACCAAAAAAGGATACAGCGGCGTCGCGGCCTACACCCGGTTGGAACCCCGTTCGGTTTCCACCGGCATCGGGCGGGAAGTTTTCGACCGAGAGGGACGGATTCTGCGACTGGATTTCGACGATTTCATTCTGTTCACCGTCTATTTTCCCAACGGCGGTTCCGGCGAGGAGCGACTTCAATACAAACTGGATTTCTACGACGCCTTTTTCGCCCACGCGGACGAACTGCGGAAGGAGCAGCCGAACCTCGTCATTTCCGGGGATTTCAACACCGCGCACAAGGAGATGGACCTGAAAAACCCCCGGGCCAACCGGAAAACCTCCGGCTTCATGGACATCGAGCGGGAGTGGATCGACCGGATCGTCGACCGGGGATACGTGGACACCTTTCGCCATTTTTATCCCGACGAAGCGAAGTATTCCTGGTGGTCCTACCGCTTTCGCGCCCGGGAGCGGAACGCCGGGTGGCGTCTGGACTATTTCTTCGCCACACGGGAGCTGATGGACACCGGCCGGGTTCGGGACGCCTTCATCGACAACGAGATTTACGGATCGGACCACTGCCCGGTGGGCTTGATCCTGGATCGATAGCCGTTTGGCGGGCCGGACCCAAGGCTCGCCTCCTCTTTTTCATTTCTTCCGCGTATGAAAAATGGCCGGCGGCCCGGGCGTTTCCCTCGCCGTGCCGAAACCGGTGGATCCGGCCGCGGATTTCACGCATCCTTACTTCCCGGGAACTTTCATGATCTCTCTTCCCCCTTTGCCCGCCGGCTCTCCCGGTGGCCCTCGAAAAGCCCGCTCCGTTTCCACGCCCGTCCCCCCGCTCCCCTCCCCGGTTGGCGCGAAGGCGAACGGTTCGTACTTGGCCGGAGCTGGAAGCCCCGGCCAAATCGCGACGGGTTGCGGGAAATCCAAGTTCGCCCCCTGGTTTTTGCTGCTTTGGTGCGCTTTCCTCTTTTTTCCGTCCAACGCCGCCGCCGCGCCCGGGCGGGGACCGCTTCGGATTCGGAATTACCATCCGCCCCACCTGATGTTTTTGATGCCCGCCCCGGCCGCGCCCTGGGACGGAAAAGCCGGCGACTGGGAGCTGACCCCCGGCGTGGCCTACGCGGCCAGCTTTATCAACGAGGATTCCGATCGCTGGCGCACGGTGATCGACCTGGAAATGACCGTGTTGGAGTTCGGGCTGACCGCGGGGCTGAGTCGCCGTCTTTCCCTGGGGGCGGACGTTCGCTTCGCCAGCATGAGCGGCGGCTTTTTGGACGGCTTTCTGGAAGATTTTCACGACGCCTTCGGATTGCCCAACTACGGGCGGGAACGGCGGCCCGAAAACGAGTTTCTCTACTTCATCGAAAAAGACGGGGAGCAATGGCTGGAGAGCGAATTCGGCGGCATGCATCTCGTGGACCCCTCCCTTTCGCTGGAATATCTCCTGACCGATCGCGGCGATCCGCGCGCGCCGGAGGGGCGCTTTACCGCCGGGCTCTCCTACGCGCTGAAACTTCCTCTGGGGGATGAAAGGGCCGGCTTTGGCAGCGGCCATCTGGACCATCGCGTGGCGCTTCCTCTGCGCTGGGTCGGCCATCCCTTCGCCCTGTATCTGGTTCCGGCCTTTTCGTTTCTGGCGGACCCGGACACCGCGGGGGCCGATATCCGAGTCCGGAACGTGTTTGGAACGTTTCTTTCCGCCGAATGGGCCTTCGCCCGCCATTGGTCGGTGCTGGCGGGCCTCAATTTCTATACATCCCCCTTCGAAGAAACCGGCATCGAGCAATTCGACGACGACAGCTATCAACTGGACGTGGGGCTGATCTGGAATCCCGCTCCCGACGTGCGGCTGGAGTTGAGTTTTTCCGAGGACCTCACCCGGCCCGCCCCCGATTTCGCCCTGCGGCTGGGGCTGGGGTATCGGTTTTGACCTCCTTTTTTTTCAGGGCATGAAAAAAATCTCTCTCCGCCTTCCCTTCGCCCGATTTCGCCGCCGATCCGCGGACCCCGCCGGCGCATTGCAGGGTTGAAAATGATCGCAATGTAGGATAACTAAAATCGGATTCCCTGAAAACTTCGCCGGTTCGCCTCGGCGCGATTCGGCCCGACCCTGCGCGCGGAAACTTAAAATGGCATTTGTCCAATGACCGATTCATCCCGGCAAACACCGCCCCGGCAAACACCGAACTGGCGGATTCCGGACCTCGTCGACCTGGAGTTCTTTTTGCGGCGGGACGAAAAGGACCGGGACGACGAAACCTTTCTGGCCGAACGGGATCGGGATCTTTATCTCTCCCGCGTCCAACCCTTTCTCCCCGAGCCGGATTCTCCCGAGCCGGATCGACGGGAGCTTCTGCGGCGGTGGCTGCGGGAGCGGCGAAGACTGGAGCGGAAGGCCCGGGGCGAATCGGCCCCCCTTCCCGGCGAAACCGCCGCGGAGGTCTACCGGCTGATGGCCGTCGCCGGGCTGGTCCTGGGAACGCTGACCGGCGGCGGGATCGCCTTTTCTCTGCTGTCCTACGCCGGCTTCGCGCCATTGAACGTTTCCGTGTTTTTGGGCGCGCTCGTCCTGCCCCAGATCCTGTTGCTTGCGTTCATGCTGGCGGCGGGGTTTTCCCGGAAGATTCGGCGGCTTCCCTTTCCTTCCGGTTCGGTGTTGATTCCCCTGTTGGGCGGATTTTTGGCCCGCCTGACCGGCTCGGCCCGGCAGAAGGCGATCCGACGCCTTTCCGGGGACCAACGGGAGACCCTGGACGCCGTGACGGGGCTCATCCGGGGCAAGCGTCGGGTTTACGGATCGCTGTTCCATTGGCCGCCCTTTCGGATTCTCCAGCTTTTCGGAATCGGCTTCAACCTGGGCGCCATCGGGGCGACCCTGTTTCGGATCGTCGGCTCCGACGTGGCCTTTGGCTGGCAGTCCACGGTCCAGTTCAGCCCGGACGCCGCCCACCAGGCGGTTCGGATCATCGCCCTGCCCTGGTCTTGGCTGTTGCCGGCGGGCCTCGCGCATCCCACCCTGCCGGAAATCGAGGGCAGCCGGATCATTTTGAAGGAGGGCATCTACCACCTGGCCACCCGTGACCTGGTTTCCTGGTGGCCGTTTCTCCTTCTCACGCTGGCCGTTTACGGCCTGTTGCCCCGACTGCTGTTCTGGGCGGTCGGATGGATCGCCGAACGAAGAGGACTGGCCCGGCTGGCCCTGGATCACGCCGACGCCGAACGGGTGGTGCGGCGAATGCGCACCCCGCGCTTCGTCACCGAAGGCCGGCCCAGCGCCGAACGGCCGGCGGACGCGCCGTCCGTGGAGTCGGAGGCGCCGCCTTCGCCGTCGGTCGAAGACGCGGCCAACGGCGAGAAGGCCCGGGTGGCCCTGGTGCCCGACGACATTTTCGACGATTGTCCCGAGGACGAACTCCGCGCCCTGGTGGGCCGCGAGCTGGGATATCCCGTGTCCGAGCGGGTGCGGGTGGACTTCGATCCGGAAATGGACCGGGAGCGAATTCAAACGGTCACCGCCCGGCTGGCCCGGCGGAACGGGACCGCCGGAATTTTGATTCTCCAGGAAGCCTGGCAGCCCCCAATACGGGAACACATCGGCTTTTTGAAGGCCCTGCGGGAAGCGGTTGGCGAAAGGGTCCGAATCGACATCGGGCTCATCGGCCGTCCCGACCCGCACACGATCTTCACCCCCGCCGCCCCCGGCGAGCGGGATGTTTGGCAAAACAAAGTCCGGGTCCTCGGCGATCCGTATCTGCGCGTGGAAAGGTTGGTGCCGGATGGGTCCGAACCGCGTCCCTGAATTCGCCATCGTGGGGCATCCCAACGAGGGCAAGTCCTCGGTGGTTTCCACCCTGGCGGAGGACGACAGCGTCCGGATCAGCCAGACGCCCGGCGAAACCATGGAATGCCAAGAATTTCCCGTGGTGATCGACGGGAAGGAGATCATCCGGTTCATCGACACCCCCGGCTTTCAGAATCCCAAGCAGATCCTCCAGTGGATGCGGGAATATCAAGGCCCGGACGAGCGAATGGTCCGGATTTTCCGGGAGGCCCACGCCCCGGACCCGGAATTTCACGACGACGTGGAGCTGTTCCAGCCCGTGGAGCATGGGGCGGGGATCATTTACGTGGTGGACGGTTCCCGGCCGGTTCGCAACGCGGATCGGGCGGAGATGGAAATTCTGCGTCTCACCGGCCGCCCGCGAATGGCCATCATCAACTGCAAGGACCCGATTACCGGCTACCTGGACGATTGGAAGTCGGAATTCCGGAAGCATTTCAACGCCATCCGCGTCTTCAACGCCCACAAGGCCACCTACGCGGAACGGCTGGCGCTGCTGGAGAACCTGAAAAGCATCGACCAGGACTGGCAGCCGGCCCTGGAGATGGTCATCCGTGCCTTCCAGCGGGAATGGGAACACCGAACCGTCGTCACCGCCGACATCATCTGCGAGATGCTGACCGACTGCATCCGATTTCAGATTCAGCGGAATTTCACGGAAAAATCGGACGAAGTCGCGGTGGGCGAGGCGCTTCAGGCGGAATATGCCGATGCGGTGGAAAAGATCGAACGGTCGGCCCATCAAAAAATCCGAAGGCTGTTCAAGCACAACATCTTCAACGTGGACCTTCCGTCCCAGTCCATTCTCCACGAAGATCTGTTCAACGACAAAACCTGGCAGTTTCTGGGATTGACCCCGCGGGAGCTGATGGCGGCCGCGGGGTTGGCGGGGGGCGCGGCGGGGGCGGCGCTGGACGTGGCGGCCGGCGGCATCACCTTCGGCGTGTTTACGGCCCTGGGCGGCGCCCTGGGCGCCGGATGGGCGGCCCTGGGCGGCGGAAGGCGACTGGCCCGGACCCGCGTGGTCGGAATGAACCTCGGGGGCCACCAGATGCGGATGGGCCCCAACGAAAATATCCAGTTTTTGTACATCCTGCTGGACCGGGCCCTGATTTTCTATTCCCACATCATCAACTGGGCCCACGGCCGCCGCGATTATCCGGCCGCGTCTCCGACCTCCGACGCCGGAAAGGCCGGCGTCACCACGGAATGGGGCGAACCGGCCAAAAAAATCTGCGGCGCCTTTTTCCGGGCCGTCCGCGCCGACGACGAAGGAAAGCGGGTCGCCGCCAAGAAAGAAATGAAAAAACTTTTGCAGGGCGTCTTGCAGTCCATTTCCCACAGCGAGCGGAAATACGGTCTGGTCATCAAATCCGCGGCATGAGAGGCGCGGCGCCGAAGATCCCGCGTCCCGACGCGCGAACTCCGGGAGCGGCATGGCTGTTTTTCGCGAATGGCCCGACCGGTTCGATTTTGGAATTTTCCCATCCGCCAAAATGAAACGGGCGCTCCGCAAGGAGCGCCCGTTTCATTTTGAGGAGGTTCTCGATCGATGCCAACATCCGCGATCCGGGCAAGGTTGGACCGCGAAAGATTCAATCAGAATTTTTTTCTGAATCGCGCCGCCGCCAGGGCCGCCAGTCCGACGCCCATCAAAACCGCCGTGCCGGGTTCGGGGATGGGATTCATGCCCGGGCCGCCGCCGCCCGCCGGATCGCCCACGAAGCGCCAGGTGGACAAATGGGACAAGGCGGGGATGTTCTTTTTGCCGACCCGGAGATCGCCGGTGCTCCACGTTCCGGCGGTGGCCGAATCCACCCAGTACAGGGCGTATTGGTTTCCGGCTTTCACGCTGTAAAGGTTGACCGCCTCTCCCGTGCTCCATCCTCCGGATTTGGAGGCGCCGTCGTCGGTCAGGTCGAGGCTTCCGTCGCCTTCCTTTTCGCCATCTTCGCCGTCCACCTTGGCGTAAAATTCCAGGGCGAGATCCTCATACCCGGTTTTCCCCTGATCGTTCAGCCACTGGTGGACCCGATCCGACAGCTCCGTGAGATCCGCCGAGGGGTTGC